>JBCCSG010000193.1:0-13561 GCA_039200565.1 Cyanobacteria bacterium P01_D01_bin.50
CTCTACCAATAATATTGTCATTAAACCTATAAGGCTCCGAATAGTGTGCAAGTATCCTCCCATCTTTTAACTCTAGAAAAATATAAGTCTCGGAATCAGATTCTGCTGGAAATTCCCAAATTTGCGAACGAAAGACTTCTACATCTTTTACTTGACTCTCAAAAAAAGCTTTAGCTTTTCTACAGTTTCTCGATATTCTCACATCTGCCGGAAGATGCCAAATATCAATAAATTTTTGATTATAGTAGAGTATTTCTCCCTCAAAGTTGATCGCAAGTATGCCATTTGCAGTAGAGTCTAAAGTTGAATTCAGCAAGGAAAGAGAAGTTCTCAATTCATCATCTGTTTTCTGATATTCAAAAATTTTTAGCTCCAAGCCATTTTGCATATTGGGAGATTTTTTAGGAGGTTTTTGCAGTTGTGATTCTGGCAATTCATTACTTTGGTCACAAGCATAACCACAGCATATAAGATTTCCTTCCAATTCTTCCAGAATAAAGGTGATTTCAACAGGTAACACTTTACCTGTTTTCTTGCGATACCAAGTTTTAAAGTTTATAGAACCTTGTTGCTTAAGCAATTCCCACTGCTTATGCCATTTCTCTTCTTCCCAGTTTGTATCTAATTCTGACAATGTCATTGAAAGTATTTCTTTTTGGGAATAGCCAAGAAGGGAACAAGTTGCATCGTTGACATACAGAAACTGAGCATTCTCCTCTACGCAGAAAGCAGCATAAGAAGCACGATTAATTAGTTTTTGAGCTACTTTCAATTGGAAGTGCAGCTCTAATCCAAATTTAGATTTGGGTTCAATAATCATAATTTTGTTAAAAGTTATATGCTGCTTGTGCTCGTTTTATAATCAATCGGATTTAGATCGCCATCTGTCGGCAATTATCAGTACCGATTCGTGTGGTTACTTCAGAGTTATTGCTTCAAAACTGCTCACAACATAGATAAGCACTTTTGCTTATTTTTTCGGAGAAAAATTACTTTGCAATAAGCCTGACACATACCTCCACTTCAAATAACTTATCAAAAAAACGAAAAAATTAATATATCCTTACAAAAAAAAATATTTTAATTCCAAAAACTTAAATTACCATGCAGTTGTAAAATAAGACACTAGTAAATAAAAGAGTGAAAAATGTTGTAATCACAAAAATCGTACCTTTCCAAGTCCTATTAATCTATTATGAATCATGATAACTAACCTTCTAAAAATAATTGAGATAAGAGGGGATAGAGAACTAAAACCTGAAAATCTTAAGGAATAATTTAGATAATTACAAAAATAGAATTTTGATTTACAGGATTACAATAAGCCTAATATAGCTTAAATAAAAATGTCTGTGGTATGTTTTTTAAGGTTAATTTTTGGTTAAGCATGGATAAAAATTAAGTAATTAAAAAGTATAAAATAAAACTTATTTTTTTATATTAAACGCTAAATTACTGAATAAATGTTGAATGAAATCAGATAATTTCGGTTTTTAAACAGCAAAGTATGACTATTTTTATTAAGTTAATCGAATTATTTTCTCATTATTCTTTTAAACGAAGGAAGAAGGAAGAGCCAAAGTGCCGAAGTTGTTTGGAATATCTATGGGGTATAATGCTCAACCCAATTTTTTTCACCTTTGAGCGGTGGGGAATTAAACCCATATGTTTAAGTTAATTCCGATTACTTACATTGCTGCGATTACAGCCATTAGCCGAGGAGAAGTGCATGGTGGTAAACAAAATATGGGTATTCTCGTTTTAATATTAATGAGTGCGGTAATTACCGGAATTTTAAGGTCTTGTTGGTTAAACTAGTCTTATCTACTAGCACCGCTGCGCGTAAGTCAAAAGTCAAAAGTACTATAGAATAGGGGCTTCAACTTTTTGAAACGAATGCTTTATTTCTGCCACACTATACTAGTAGTATTACCATGTGTGATGTTACTAAGCATGCGCGTATTCCTGCCTTTTATAAAAGCTGCATAACAACCAAATGCTTAGAATACAAGTATGACCGTGCATTATGCTATTTTATTTATTAAAGTTTTAGATGTTACACTTAGTTGTATTTATGCTGATTTGACTTATGGCTTGTTAGTATTAGGTTTATTACCCATTTCTACAGCGTTAGCATGATTGTTTGCAATTTCTCAGGATACATTTTTTTTACTCGTAAGGAGAGGGGGAGAAAATAATTCAGAACTCCGCGAGCTACTAACCACTAACTCCCAAATTAATTAACTTATATAAAATCTATGTAAATGCAGATTCTAATTTATTCGTATAATTATCACCCAGAGCCGATTGGAATTGCGCCTTTGATGACTGAACTTGCTGAAGGTTTGGTAAAGCGAGGGCATCAGGTACGGGTGATTACGGGTATGCCTAATTATCCCCAGCGGGAGATTTATGAGGAATATCAGGGTAAATGGTATGTTATAGAAGAAAGAAATGGCGTAACTATTCAACGCTGTTATTTAAGAATTAAATCTAAGCCTAATTTAATTGATAGATTATTATTAGAATTAAGCTTTGTATTTACAAGTTTTCCGCAAGCTATGAATGGTTGGCGACCAGATGTTATTCTCTTAACTGTTCCACCTTTATTAGTTTCACTACCTGCAACTTTATTAGGTTGGTTTTATAATTGCCCGGTGGTGTTAAATGTACAAGATATTTTACCAGAAGCTGCGATCCGAACTGGGTTATTGACAAACAGATTCATGATTCGCGCTTTGGAAGCTTTAGAAAAATTTGCTTATAAAAAAGCTCACACTATCAGCGTGATTGCTGATGGTTTTGTGAAGAATTTAATTAATAAAAATGTCCCGATTAATAAGATTGTTTGCGTTCCTAATTGGGTGGATGTCAAATTTATTAGTCCTTCACTACAAAAAGGTAAAAATTGGAAGAATATTCATCAACTGAATGATAAGTTTGTGGTGCTTTATTCCGGAAATATTGCTCTAACTCAAGGTTTAGAAACGGTAATTGAAACGGCAGCATTGTTATGCCATATTCCTGAAATACATTTTGTCATTGCTGGTGAATCAAAAGCTTTAAAAAGATTAAAAAAATATTGTTTAGCTTGTGGTGCAGATAATGTTTTACTATTACCTTTAGAACCGCGAGAAAAATTACCGGAAATGCTAGCGGCTGCTGATATCGGTTTAGTGGTACAAAAACGCAATGTAATTTCCTTTAATATGCCTTCTAAAATACCGCTGTTGTTAGCTTCTGGCAGTCCAATTGTCGCTTCTGTTCCGGCTTCCGGTACCGCAGCACGTGCAGTCAGACAAAGCGGTGGTGGTGTAGTTGTTTCACCAGAATCACCCCAAGACTTAGCTGCTGCAATTATGAATTTATATAGTAATCCTGTAAAAGCTACAAAATTGAGTCAAAAAGCAAGAAATTTTGCCATAGAAAACTATTCTTTTGAACAATCATTGATGGCTTACGAAGCTGTTTTTTATCAAGCTACTTATCGCAATATACCTCGTATTTTACCCGTAATAGAAAAGGAGTTAAGGATTAAGAGTTAGGAGGTGCGAGTTAATAGTTAGTAGTTAAGTAGGTCGGCGTTGAAAATTATAGTTAGAATGGGGGGATAGTGAGTAGTAATAAGGCTTGGAAGCTTAAAAAAATTCTTTAATATATAGCATTCCTAAATTATTTGTGAGATTTCAGAAACCCGGTTTTTGCGAAAAACCGGGTTTGTGGCACCTATCTTTCTTACAACTTATATAGGATTGTTATAGTGCGAGTTTATTTATGCTGTTAGGAAGCTTTGCACCACCTTATGCTCTAAATGATTTTGATTTTCTTAGCTGTCTCGATCAATGAGATTAGCATGTGGGTATTGTTGAAGCTGTTAAAGTTGCATTGATTCAAGATGCAGACTTTTTTGAGTTTATCTCTAACAATACTAAACTCTTAGCCTGTCGAGATATGGAGTTTCCTATACGTGTTATGTTTCGCTTTATCTAAATAAGGAATGGCCGCAAGTGTCACAAGATCCTGGTTGGTGCCGTACACTGATTGTCTTATTATTTCGTTGTAAATCAAGCAAAGTGTCACAGCACCCTACAAGTGAAAGGCGGCCAGTTGCGGCCATTCCTATAAATAAGGCTCCAAATCGATAATCTTGTTTACGTATTTCTAGTTGAAAAAGATATTACTATATAAATTATTACATACAAGATTGCAATCAATGGGTGTATTTCTTGATATACAAGTGGACAGATTTGAAATTGTCTTAAGTAAGTCGGCACAAATAAACCAAGCTATATTACAGCTTGGGTAAATTACCCTCAAACCCTTATTCAAGCTTGCCTGTTGCCTGTTCCCTATTGCCTTATCCCAATTACTATTTTCAATGCCAACCTACTTATTCTCAACCTTTTTGGCAAGATTGTGCCATGTCTATTTAGAGGATTACAGGATTTTTGAGAGCACTTTGGTGGAGAATTGACAGGCACCCATAAGATTTTTTTTTAGAAGAAAAAAATTTCCTATGTCAACCCTTTTCACTAACACTTTTGCAAAGAATTGGATAAGAAATTGAAGTTAACATTGTAAATATTTCTTTATATCAACAAGCAATTTCACTCCTATCTGATGCAAAAATATAGCTAAGCAGCGGAGACTCTATTCGCAATTTCCCTTTAGCTATTGACAAGCAGCGATCAATATGAAAGTATTTCCGAATAAGAACATCCATCTAACTTACTGCACTAACATTCATCCTGGTGAAGAGTGGAACCAAGTTTTTGCTAATTTAGTGGAATACATTCCACCTCTGAAAAAAAATCTTTCACCCCTTGGTGCTTTTGGAATTGGGTTACGTTTAGCAGATGCAGCATCTAGAACAATCTTAGAGGGAAATGCGCTACAAGAGTTTAAGTCGTGGTTAAACGAACATGACTTGTACGTTTTTACACTGAATGGCTCCTCTTACGGTGGATTCAACTCACAAGTAGTAAAGGACAAAGTTTATAAGCCTGATTGGTCTAAACAAGAGCGTTTAGAATACACTTTGCGATTAACTAATATTCTTGCCGAATTATTACCAGAGGAAATTGAAGGTAGTATTTCCACAGTACCATTATCTTACAAACCGTGGTTCGAGGGGAATCAACTCTCCCAAGCACAAGTAATCAGTAGCGCAACTATTCATATAACCCTAGTCGTAGCCCAAATGGTACGTATCCGCGCTGCAACTGATAAAATACTCCATTTGAACTTGGAACCAGAACCGGATGGATTAATTGAAAACGCCGAAGAAGTGGTAAAGTATTTTGAGAACTATTTGTTGCCTATTGGTAGAACTTATTTAGCCGATAATTTAGGAATTCCCCAAACAGCCGCGGAGGTACTCCTACTTGAACACGTGCGAGTATGTTACGACACTTGCCATTTTTCCGTAGAGTATGAAGATCCCGCTTGTGTTTTCAGAAAATTGCAAGCCGCAGGCATCCAAATTGGTAAAATTCAAATCAGTGCAGCATTAAAAGTTGAACTTCCGCAGGATAGTAGACAACGGCTTTTACTTCAAGATAAATTGCAGGCTTTTGCCGAATCTACATATTTACATCAAGTAATTGCTCGTTATCCAGACGGAAAGCTGCAAAATTATCGAGATTTAGCAACAGCCTTATATTTCCTACAAGAAAGCAAGGCTTGCGAGTGGCGCACTCACTTTCACGCACCTCTTTTTATCAATGATTATCAGATATTGCAATCGACTCAAGACGACATCGTTACCGTATTTGAACTATTAAGAAATAATGAGATTTGCAATCATCTTGAAATCGAAACCTACACCTGGGAAGTGTTACCTCCCCAAATGAAATTAGACATGTCAGCATCAATTCAGCGCGAATATGAGTGGGTTTTATGGAAATTACAAGCAACCAATTCTCCGAAATATGAAAAAATTAGGGTATTGGGAGTAAGGAGTTAAGAGTAATACCATTTCTTTATAAAGATGCGTCGAATTTAGCCACCATTAGGTTGGCTTTGTAAGAGTAGCGATACGCCTTCGGGGCAAAGAGCGATCAGCGTGCAGCCTCATACAGAATTGGTATAAGGAGTGAGTAGTTAATAGTTAACCCTCTCCCCATCTCTCCCTTCGGGTATCTCCTATGTCCTATCAGACAGGCTACGCTACCGGAGGGAGAGTTCCGCGTTACTAAAGCCGAGTCGTGCTGCTTTTCTTGGCTTACCATCTCTCTCCCCCATCCCCAATGCATAACGCCGGAATTAATCATGAATAAAACATCGGAAGTTGTGACGAAGCTAAATATTTTTAGCTCGCTAGCGAGTGTCTTGTTATACAATAGTGTCTAGAAATGGCTCTTGCCAATTTTCACAAAGAATTTCAATACACAAAACTATTCTAAGGAGATTAGTTTAGGCATGATATGAGCGAATTCATTAGGGTGCTCAAACGAGAAAAAAAATTACAGCTAATACTCTTTGTTCTTTTGGCTTAGAGTCTTATTTGCGTGTGAAATATCAGCTTTTACTCAATCTATCTTCAGTGGAATAGTTTTTAAAGTAATATTTGATACTGTTGAGCAAATGATGACATTTCGTTTAAGCACTCTACCGTTGATTACAACTGCTTTGGCTTTATTGAGTTTGGGACTAAATTCTCAAAAAGCTAACGCTCACAACTTTCCACTGGAAACTACCTACTCTACCGAAGTTACTCTTACCGAATTGGCCAATAACTTTTTTAGAGCAGATCTCGAAGGTAGCAGTTCTGATGCTCCTTACGGACTCACTGACTTTAAGGTTCGCAACAGTTATGCAAAGCTAAATCCCGATATTGGCGAGTTTGTATTCGATCCAGATCCAACTAAGTTGGATAGTGGAGATTTGAATGTAGAAGATTTACCAAAAGCAACACTTACTTTATCTGGGAATGGAAGTGATAAACTTTTTGGAGAGCTTAGCGGTAGTACTACAATCGACTTTGAAAAAGGTGTCGGTTCTGGTTCTTCTATCCTTAAAATTGTTGGTGGTGAAGGTAGGTTTAATGGTGCAACTGGTATTTTGAATGTATCGGAAAGCGATATAGTCAATCCAGATGGTTCTATTGAGCCGCAATTTACTACAAGTGGTTCTTTCCAAGTTGCAAAAACAATTCCTGAACCTAGAAATACTAAGACAATTCTTGGAATGGGAATAATTGGTGCTGGTTTATTGTTACATCAACATCGGAAAACATTTAGCCGAAACTAAAGTCCCCAGGCTTACAGCCTAGAGTTTATATTACAAAGCCTACCTAGCTGCGGCTAATAATCCTTTTAGCCCACAAAGGTGGGTTTTGCCTCTGTAGCCGCACCCTTACAGGGTGTCGGGTAAAATGTTTCTCCAAAATTGGGGTGTTCCCCTACTCACTACTCCCTCCCAAATGGCATTATAATTTTCAAGACCGACCTATTTAGTTACTCCTAACTCCTCACTATTTAGAATGCTCAATAACAAGTAAAATTTAATAGTTGTAAAGGTAATTAACGACAAACAACTAACAACTAACAATTAACAACTAAAATGACTGCAATTTCCCAACGATTTGAAGAATTAAGGAAATCGAATACTTGTGCTTTAATTCCGTTTATTACTGCGGGAGATCCGGATTTGGAAACGACTGAAGCAGCACTGAAAATTTTAGATAAAAATGGTGCTAGCTTTATTGAATTGGGCGTTCCTTATTCCGATCCTTTAGCCGATGGCCCAGTAATTCAAGCTGCTGCGACTCGTGCTTTACAAAAAGGTACGAAGTTAGACTCGGTATGCCGGATGTTGAAAACATTAACTCCCCAGTTACAAGCGCCGATTATTCTATTTACTTATTACAATCCCATTTTAAATTTAGGGATTAAAGAGTTTTTAACCAAAATTGCTGAAGTTGGCGTTAAAGGGCTGGTAGTTCCAGATTTACCTTTGGAAGAATCTGCAAATTTGATACAGTCTGCCCAAGAATTTGGCATTGAACTCACTTTACTCGTCGCACCTACTAGCTCTAAAGAAAGAATCAGCGCGATCGCCAAGTCTTCTCAGGGTTTTATCTACCTGGTAAGTGTAACCGGTGTTACTGGAATGCGTTCTGGTTTACAAGATCGCGTCAAGGATTTATTAGACGAATTACGGGGTGTTACTGATAAAGCAATTGGTATTGGTTTCGGTATTTCCAGTGGGGAACAAGCTGCTAGAGCAAAGAATTGGGGTGCTGATGCGGTAATCGTTGGTAGTGCTTTGGTTAAGAGATTAGCAAACCCTAACCCCTCGGAAGGATTGCAAGCAGTAGAAGAACTCTGTAAAGAATTAAATGCCGCTATTTCCAACGAAAAATTAACATCTTTAGGGAAATAAGGTAATAGGTAATGGGTAATGGGTAATAGGTGAAAATTCATAATTCAAAACTCCTAACTATTCTCCCCATCCCCCCATCCCCCCATCTCCCCCTCTCCAATTTTTTGAATTACTCAAAGGATTATTATGGTCAGTACTCCAGATATCAATTCTAAAATTTCATCAGTAGCACGTCCCGATAATTTGGGAAGATTTGGACAATTCGGTGGAAAGTACGTTCCCGAGACTTTAATGCCTGCATTAAGTGAATTGGAAGCTGCTTACGAAAAGTATCGTCAAGATCCCAGTTTTCAAACTGAATTGCAAGGTTTATTACGAGATTACGTAGGAAGGCCAAGTCCATTGTATTTTGCGGAACGTCTGACAGAACATTACGCAAAACCCGATGGTACGGGAGCGCAAATTTACTTAAAAAGAGAAGATTTAAATCATACTGGTGCCCATAAAATTAATAATGCTTTAGCTCAGGTTTTATTAGCAAAACGCATGGGGAAACAGCGAATTATTGCGGAAACCGGAGCGGGTCAACACGGTGTTGCAACTGCTACTGCTTGTGCTCGTTTTGGTTTGAAGTGCGTTATTTTCATGGGCATTAACGACATGGAAAGACAAGCCCTTAATGTATTTAGGATGCGGCTGATGGGAGCAGAAGTTAAACCGGTAGAAGCAGGAACTGGGACTCTCAAGGATGCAACTTCTGAAGCAATTCGTGACTGGGTAACTAATGTAGAAACTACTCACTATATTTTAGGTTCCGTCGCTGGGCCCCATCCTTACCCAATGTTGGTACGCGATTATCACGCTATCATTGGCGTGGAAACTCGCAATCAATGCCAAGAAAAATGGGGAGGATTACCTGATATTCTTCTAGCTTGCGTTGGGGGTGGTTCTAACGCAATGGGACTATTTCATGAATTCGTTAATGACGAATCCATACGTTTGATTGGAGTTGAAGCAGCAGGAGAAGGTGCTGAAACGGAAAAACACGCCGCAACTTTGACCAAAGGAAGAATGGGAGTATTACACGGTGCGATGAGTTATTTGCTACAAGACAATGATGGACAAGTCATTGAAGCACACTCAATTAGCGCTGGTTTGGATTATCCTGGAGTCGGCCCCGAACACAGTTTCTTGAAAGAAATAGGACGTGCCGAATATTACAGCATTACCGATGCAGAAGCATTAGCAGCATTCAGAAAAGTCTCGGAATTAGAAGGAATTATTCCTGCATTGGAAACCGCTCACGCTTTTGCTTATCTTGAAAAACTCTGTCCTCAGCTAGATGGCAATCCGCACATTGTGATAAATTGTTCCGGCAGAGGTGATAAAGATGTACAAACCGTAGCTAAGGTAATCGATCTTTTATAAGGTTTTCAAGTTTAGAGCAGCTATTAGTACTGGAGCAAACCCTGCATTGCTGGGTGAGATTAGTGAGTAGTGAATGGTGAATGGTAAGTAGTAAAAATGTTACCAGACCGTGTCGTTACTTGGTGTAGTACTAGTGTTCTGTCCCATTAGTTTTGACGGGTTCGTTTTCTTTCAAACGTCGGGAGACTTCCGCATTGCTACGTCTCTACACCTATCATATTTTATGGGACAAACCACTAGTACAGCGCGGCTTAAATCAACCAACCATTCGTAAAACCTCAAAGCTAGGAAAAATAATACTTTTGACTTTTGACTTTTGACTTTTGACTTTTGACGAACGCGCAGCGGTACTAGTACTCGGCCGCATTAATTTTGAGGGGCATAGCGCCTACGAAATTATTCTTCCCCCTCTTCCCCCTCTCCCCCTCTTCCCCCTACCTTCTTGAGAGGGTGGGGTTCTTAAGTAAAATCACGTTCATCTTTACCCAGAGTTGATACTAAACTAAAATAGATTAACCCCAAGATGCAGAACTATAAATGGATTGGAATACCGTACTGCGAAGTTTACAATCCGACTTTATCAAGCGTTTAGCTGATGGCTGTTTGCTGCATTGCAAAAGTGTTAGTCAACATAGTGAATTAAGTGTTATCTCTGGAGAGAGGTTAAAACAGTTACGAGAGTTTTGCTGGCTAATGGCTGAAAAATATAAGCGTGTTTCTTCTGTGCGCGATGTTTTTATCAGCTATCTTAAGGGAAAATTGGGTGAGGAAGTTGTTAAGGAAAGGTTGGCAGATTTTATTACGGAAGTCGATTATGAAAAACGATTCGGTGGTGATGGTAATGTTGATTTTACCTTGACTTCTAATCCTTTAATTGGAATTGAGGTTAAATCACGTTACGGTTATTTTGATAAGGTTAGATGGTCGGTTTCTGTTGATGAGGTACAGAAAAATGCGGTTATTGTCTGCGTTTTGATTCGAGAGGAGGTAAGTGAGGCGCAATCTGAGTATCATATGGTTTTAGCTGGTTTTCTGCCAACTGAGATGATTAAGTTGAGAACTGGTAAAATCTCTTTTGGAATTGAGCAGTTATTGTATGGTGGGGGATTACGTTGTTATCTGGAACATTTACAAGCTTCGATAAGTTATGTCTCTCCTCAACAACTTCGGAAGCATCAATTATTTGATAAATCCATAAATCGGAATTTACACGCAACTACTAAAACTGAAGAAAATTTAGATCGGGTTTATATTCAGCAGGGTGATGAATGTTTCGCAAAACAGCTTTATGATGCTGCGATCGCGAATTATTCTGAAGCTTTACAAATTTATGATGGTGATGCCAATACTTATTATAAACGCGGTAATGTTTTTTATTGTTTGAAGGATTATCAAAAGGCGATCGCAGATTATACTCAAGCTATCGATATTAATGCTAATTTTGCCAAAGCTTATCTTAAAAGTGGGTTAGCTCGATATAATTTGGCAGATTATTATGGAGCTATTGAAGATTATACTCAAGTCATTAGAATTAATTCTTATGATGCGATCGCTTTTAAAAATCGTGGTGATGTTCGTTCTTTTCTGGGAGATAGTCAAGGTGCTATTGAAGATTATACCCAAGCGAAAAAAATTAATCCTCATGTTTTAGAACTGCAGGAATTGATTCAAAATAATCATTCTCATAATTACAAAATAGATGATAATAACGGTAATTCCCAAGACGAGAATTACAAACGAGCTATTGAAGTTTTTACTCAAGTAATTGAAATTAATCCTGAGGATGCAGTTGGCTACAAAGGGCGCGGTAATGCCCGTTGTGATTTGGGAGATTATAGAAGAGCAATTGAGGATTTTACCAAAGCAATTCAGATAAATCCCAATGATGGGGATGCTTATTTCCATCGGGGAAATGCTTTTTATCAATCAGGAGATAAACCGGAAGCTATTGAAGATTATACTCAAGCAATTAAACTAAATTCCAACGATGCCGATGCTTATATCAATCGCGGTAACCTGCGGGATGAATTAGGAGATACACAAGGGGCGGTTGCAGATTTTCATATAGCAGCCGATTTATATCAAAAAGCGGGTAAATTACAAGAACATAAGGATATAAGAGAAAAAATTTTAGATTTAGAAATTGAAGAATCTCTCGATATTTTGGATTTTTGATTACGAACAATTATCAAAGTTGAATGGCACTAAGATAAGCTCAAATTCCTGTTTTGACTCGTTTCCAGTCTCCGGGCTTTCTATCAAAGTTAAAGCTCACATCTTAAATTTTCTAATAACTGCGATAAGCGGCGGTAAGCAAGCTTGACATCATTACCAAGATTTTATACCGTCCGCTTTATCAACTGCTTAATTTCAGCCACTATAGGTTGCTCTTCACTACTTAGTGTGGTCTTATTATTTGCTTTCAGATGTAAGTAGTGAACTTGCTTTTGTTGATAATAGCCAAGTAAAACCAATTAATGATACATATCCACTAAACAAAAAGGCTGCATAGCGTCCTGCTGTTTCTGGCTGCATACTAATCATTAACTCAGAAAAGCTGTAAAGAATAGGAATCTCACCTAGCATCCCAGGTAAAGCAATACAAATTGCACCCTCCAACCAATTGCTTGGTTCAATACGCAACAACTTCATTAGTCCCACAGACACAACAGCATACAAGATCACCGTGCTAATCGCATTTATTAAATACTCAGCGGTGGAACCCTCAAAAAAATACGAGCCAGACATCCGGAAAACTGACGTTGCTGCTGCCCACATAGTAAAGCCAGTCAAGACGAGAGTAATTCTGTTTTTTATGTTCATGGTCATTTTTCTATTAACAGGTGTTAACGTAATAGCTGTTACACTAATATTAACGTAACAGCTATTACATTAACTGTCAACCCATGAACCGACCAACTGAACCTCAAAAGAAAGAAGAGCTTTTAGAACAATGTCTAGCTGCTGCCATACAATTAGGAGCATTGGACTCGAGCATCAACACAATCGCTAAGAGAGTAGGTACTAGCGGACGAATGCTCGTTTATCATTTTGGCTCTAAACAGGAATTAGAGCGGCAACTCATTGGTCTTTTAGAGACTCGGTTACGGGAAAAATTATGGTCATTTCAAAGCATGTCCGTTGAAGAGGTAGATTGTTTAGCAAAGCCCCTGCTAAAAATGTGGAGTCATTTGACTTCAGCACAGATGCATGGCTTGCTAAAATTAACGATGGAGCTAAATCAACGTGCTATACAAGGTGACTCAGAAACACAAGGTTTCCTAGAACGTGAGAGTCAGCAATGGGTAGATTCCTTATACAGCCTTACAAATAACAAATCTACGGCTTTATCTTTATTTCACTTATTTCAGGGGGCTATCTTGGACTTTTTAACTACGGGAAACGCCGAGCGGGGAGAGGAATCTATAAAGGCTTTTTCAAAAACTCTGGGTTAGCTTTATCTTTTCCGTCGGGCTAGATAGATAATAAATCCCGGCGTTGTTCTTCTTATAAACTACCCCGCCCATATTTCATATGGACGAAGAATGGGCGGCGGGTGGAATTTTTGTTCAAAAAAATTAGGAGCTAGCAATAACTCCTAACTTCTAACTCCTAACTCTTAACTCTTAACTTTTATTAATAACCACCTTCTTCTTCATACTCTGGCTGCTTTTCTTTAACTTTCTTGGGAATATTAATCGGTTTTGGTGGTTCATCATCTTCCCAAGCGTCTTTTTCTAAATCGTCATCGTAAGCTTCATACTTTACCGCTGGTGGTTGGTACTTATCTTTACCAGTAGCTTCACTC
>JBCCSG010000194.1:0-13519 GCA_039200565.1 Cyanobacteria bacterium P01_D01_bin.50
TGTGGCAATTGGTAGCGACTCACGACTAAATTATTCCTGGGGAAAATCTGCTGGTAAATCGATAATTCCTCGATCAACAAGCTGTTTAAATTGATTTATTAAATCGGCTTGTCGTAATATGCGAGTTACATATTTTGGTCTGTAACGAAAATCTTTGCCCCAGTCTTTTACTGTTTTGGGGCTTGTACCCGTAACTTTGGCGATAGGCGAAGCCGACACCAAAGGTGTATCGCATTAATACAAGTTTTATGATAATTTCGTCCTGGTTCGTGAGTAACCCAACGACGGCAATATTCCATCGGTTCTAGGGGTAACTGACGGATAATATCTATTCGATGTTTGTCTTGGTGGGATTTGCTCCCAGTATGCATCTTTCATCTTAGCTAAGTAGTCAAAGCTAGCTTGTACCCGAAGGTATCTAAGTTATGTTTGGCAATACCTCGATTTCCAAAAACTGACTAGCTCAAATTAACTTATGTAATAAGCGGTTCTCAGCACAAGTATTTTAGTCACGATTCACGACTAAATTATTTTTTTGGAAAGTCAGGAGGTAGGACTATATTTTTGATTTCGTTAAGCATATCCGCCATGCGTAAAATATGGGCTGCATAATTAGGGCGCTTCTCAAAATTGGAACCCCAATTACCTGTAGTTCTTGGACTCAGCCCGGTGGCTTCGGCGAGAGCCGCTATGCAGGCTTTTCTGTATCCTCGCTCGTCAGGGGACATCTCGACCCATTTTCGACAGTATTCTAATGGCTCCAAGGGTAATTCATTGAGTGCATCGATTCTATATTTATCCCTTGAGGTAATCATGTCTATTATTTGACGTGATTAGAGTGTTGTTTATAGTCATGATTCATGACTTTATGAAGTGTGTTTTGAGACTTTGATAATTTGCGATCGCCTATGATTAACTGCAAGAGGTACAACAGCGCGATCGCCCAAACCTTCAATCCCTATTTGCAATTCAAAACTCCACAGAAGACTTGAATTACACAGATTTGGAAGTAGAAGCCATACTATCTTACTTCCCGTCCCATCAAGTATTACCCAAAAAACAAGCCACAAAAGCTGCTTTATCCGTACCATTGGTTTTAAATCAAGCTCAACTCTGGTTACGTGATGTCTGTGTGGAAGACTTACTAGAATGGAGTAAAAAATCGCAATTTAATCAAAATATTCAGCAGGAAATGAAAGAAGAGTTAGAACTTCATAAACCTAGTGAAAAACGTTTTTCTTCTCCTGTTCATTGGGCTGCTTTCTGCGTCGTTGGGCAGTAGATTATAATACTAATATTTACTTCATTTATTTTGTTTTCCCCTTTGCAGTAGGCTTTGATTCCGTTAATATAGCTGACTGATTGCGACTAGCTTGAATAGCCTTGAATCTACATATTGGGTTTGCTTGAAACAGATAACTGCAACCCCAACCAACAAATGCACCCACAACTCCAAAAACCAGGCTTAACACTACAGAGGCAGCGAAGGGACAGAGTTTAATGGTGGTAAAAGGTACTTGGATGGGTGTTGGTGGTTGTTGCTGAGGAATGATGTAGGGTGCTGTACTAACACCTATTTGTGCTGCACCTAAGCCAAAACCGAGGACAGCGACCGCTGTTTGTAAATTATCGTTACGTTGCTTTTCTGCTTCCTCTTTTTGACGGAGAATTTCTTGGGTAGTGCGATCGCGTTCGGCTTGTTCGATTTCGACTATACCGCGAATTGAAGTGATGGCTTTGTCTACTAAACCAGAAGTATGGGAAAAATATCCTAAATCTGTTTGGATTTGGTTAGCAAATTTCATGGATATGATTTGATTGAAATTTGCTAAAAACGATAAATCTTTACTTGAAGATTTTTCTTGTATCTGTCTTAGCTTTTCTGTGTAATTTGTAGTGTTTGTCTTAATAGTCAGGTGATACTTATCAAGTTCTGCCAAGTATTCAGAATATTGTAAATCTAGTGAGGGAAGTATGCTGAGTTTATCTTGATAATATTTTAATTCATCATTAGATAACTGCCTAATTGTATTTGAAGCTCTCAAATCATTCTCTGGCAGTATTTGTGGTAATGCTGTATTTTGAGGAGATGTTCTCTTATTTTCAGCAGATAAATCTCTACTTTTATCTGTAACTAATAAATTATTTTCAATCGTTCTAATCTTAGCTATATCGCGCACTATTTGTTTAAAATCTTTATATAAATTATGAATATCTACATATACATCTCTACTAAGATGAAAAGATTTAATTACTTTATTTCGATAAAAAAATAAATCGATAAATTCTTGATAAAACAAGCTAAGATTTTCATCTGCCTTGGCATAATATTTCTCTACTTCCTCTTCTGCAAAAAACAACCAAACTAATATATGTTCATAACCATGAGAAGAATTAGGATTACTATATTCAAAAATTGGACTATCAAATAATATACTTTCTTGATAAAGTTGTGGGCACTCTCTTGTTTGTCCGCAAAAATTCTGCACGCACTGTTGAGCAATTTTTCGCCAAAGTGTTGCATCTTGTTGTTGATCTGGAGATAGCCAAGCAGTTAATAATAAGGTTTGTCCCAGAGAACTATGAATATTTGTAGATAAGAAGCAATTGTCTGGATTAAAATTTTTGAAAATGTTTATACCTACTGGTTCTGTTTTATTTTTTTGAAATTCATCAAATTCATCAATCCGTAGATTTAAAGCCAGAGCATAGCTATCATATATTTGCAGAGGACATGCAATACCTGTAACTCTGGTTTTTTGTTTTTCATCTTCGCTTTTCGCACTTTCTAATGATAGATAAATATTTTTGTCGGTTGCTTCTTCTAGTAAATCAACACGTGTATTTGGTGCAACATCTTTAATTTTCAACTCTTGGGGAATTTCAAATTTTTTTAAAATTTCCTGACATTTGTGCCAAAGTAATTTATTATTATAGTTGTCTGATAAAGAGTCATCACGTAGATGGAAAGCGAAAAGATGAACGTTGGGTGCATAGACTTCGTATATCATTGCTCGTCGTCCCGTTTTTTAGGTAAGTTTTGATTATTTTTAGAGATAATTTCTTGATTAGTTTGCCGCAGTTCCATTAAGTTTTGAATAATAGCGGCTTCGCTACTTGGTGGTTGACGAGGTGATGAATTGACTTGGCGAGTAGAAGATGCAAATTGAATTAGGGCATCTCTGGCTTTTGTATGAGTTCTAAACCAATTTTTAACTTCCTCGACTACTTCATCCTCTTCACGATCCAAGTTTGCAAGAATTATATCTAAGTCTTGCAAATCTTTGATATCAAATATTTGGGGTTGATCCTTTAATGCTTCAGGAAAGTTTTGAATAAGTTCGGCAAATTTCATATTGATTTATATCCTGATGTATAACTAATTTTATTGCCCAATGGCGCAGAAAGCAGCCCAATGAAAAGGAGAGGAAAAACGTTTTTCTTCTAAGTTGTAAGTTTCCATTTCATCCTGTATTTCTTGCTGAATATTTTGATTAAGTTTCGATTCTTTACTCCATTTTAATAAGTCTTTAACGTTTGCATTGCGTAACCATCGCTGTGCTTGATTCATCGCTAGTGGTACTGATGTATCTGTAACAGCCTGCAAATTTTGAATGAACTTGATCGTCAACAGTGATGTTGACAAATCGTCTACCGTCCATAAACTACTTACCACACTGCTACTACCTGCATAGATAAACCCACTAGGTAAGCCGATATATTCATCGCTGGTATTTTTAAAATCAATTAATCCAGTTTCGCAAGCGGAGATAACTACGAGACGAGTTTGACTAAAATCAAAGGTTCGTTCAAATAAATTACCTAATGTCAAACATTTGTTTAAGTCTATAGCTTTGGTATCGGATACTTTGAGATATCTTTCTGGGTTAGCATTAGCGGGAATGGGAGAAACATAAGCATCTGCTAACAGTAAGAAGGAGTTTTGAGGAGAATTTACATTGAAAGAACCGTGACAAGAAAAGTGGAGATAATTCGCTTGTTTTAATTGTATAGCCGCTTGGAATAAAGCAAATTTTGTGGCTTGTTTTTTGGCTAGTATTTGATGGGAAGAGAAGTAAGATGATATGTTTTCTACCTCTAAGTCAGTAAAATATAAGTCTTCTGTGGGGTTTTGAATCGCAAATAAAGATTGAAAATCATCGCGTTGACGTAGTTGGACTTGTTGCAAGATTTGTAAACTAGGCGCATAACTTATACCTTTGGGGAATAAGTCAATTAAGTACGATGCTTTAAAGGGTAAAGCATGGAGGGGAAACAGGTGTAAGAAGCGGTGAGGAATGAGGATTAATCTCTCGCATTCTTGAGGTAACTGGAGGATAATTTCCTCAATATGGAGAATTTCTGATAATTGTTGCAGCCGCGTTTCTAGTTTGTTCTGCCATTGATTTTTATTTTTATCTTTTGGTTTGTAATAATCCCGTAAATACGTATTTGCCCAATCAACCAAGGCTTCTCTGTCTGCTGGTGATGATTGCCAGCAGGTTAATTGTTCTTGGGGTTGGATAATAAAAGTGAGAATGCTATCACTGGCAATGTACCATTCGATAATTGCTGTGTTGCGATCTAAAGTGTTGATAAATTGATCGAATTTAAAGCCAGAACCCACGGGTAAATAACTGTCTTGTAATTCTTGCCGTTGTTGTCGCCATTGTTGAATATCTTGGGCTAAAGCTGTGGGATTTGGGGCTTTGTTATTTTGCAGTTGATATTGACTAGTGGCGATTTTGTCATTCAGTGCTTTTATTTGGGTGACTAATTCCGGTGGGAAAATACTTTGTTGGTCGCGGTTGAGAATTAATTCGACTAAGTTACGGGTTTTGCTGCGTTCAATATATTCAATCGCTTCGATGTTTCTTCCTAAAGCTAAACAAACCTCCACCATCCGACAATAAAGACGATTCCATTCTTCCGCTTGTTTGCGCTTGACTTCTTCACCAGAAAGAATTTCACCTCGCAACCCTTCGACGGTAGCGATAGCTTCACTGAAGTTTCTCTTTGCTAAGTCAAATTTTTGCTCCTCTTGGTACAAAATACCCAGATTTAACAAAGTTACTGCGTTGTCTTGGGGAAAAGCAATGGGGGTTCTAACGGACAGAGCAGCATTATAAGCTACGATTGCCTTTTTTAGATTATCAGCCCTTTCTCCTAATATTCTGTTCCTATAAGTAACCCCCAGATTATTTTGCATCATTGCCCAATCAACAGGAAAAGCAGGACGGGTATATACATCGAAAGCGGCAGAATAAGCAGCGATTGCCTTTTCCAAATTATCAGCCCTTTCCCCTACTATTCTCTTAGCGTAAGCATTACCCAGATTATTTTGCGTCATTGCCCAATCAACAGGAAAAGCATTACGGGTTCTAACGGACAGAGCAGCATTATAAGCTCTGATCGCCTTTTCTAAGTTATCAGCCCTTTCCCCCAATATTCTATCCCTGTAAGTAATTCCCAAATTATTTTGCGTCATTGCCCAATCAACAGGAAAAGCATTACGGGTTCTAACGGACAGAGCAGCATTATAAGCTCCGATCGACTTTTCTAAGTTATCAGTCCTTTCCCCCAATATTCTATCCCTGTAAGTAATTCCCAGATTATTTTGCGTCGCTGCCCACTGTTCGGGAAAATCAATGCGGGTATATACATCGAGAGCGGCAGAATAAGCAGCCAGCGCTTTTTCTAAATTATCAGCCCTTTCCCCCAATATTCTCTCAGCGTAAGCAGTACCCAAATTATTTTGCGTCATTGCCCACTTTTGGGGAAAATCAGCACAGGTTAATACATCAAGAGCGGCAGAATGAGCAGCGATTGCCTTTTCTAAATTATCAGCCCTTTCCTCCAATATTCTCTCAGCGTAAGCAACACCCAGATTATTTTGCGTCATTGCCCACTGTTGGGGAAAATCAGTGCGGGTATATACATCAAGAGCGGCAGAACAAGCAGCGATTGCCTTTTCTAAGTTATCAGCCCTTTCCCCCAATATTCTATCCCTGTAAGTAATTCCCAGATTATCTTGCGTCATTGCCCACTGTTGGGGAAAATCAGTGCGGGTATATACATCAAGAGCGGCAGAATAAGCAGCGATTGCCTTTTCTAAATTATCAGCCCTTTCCCCAAATATTCTCTCAGCGTAAGCATTACCCAGATTATGTTGCGTCATTGCCCAATCAACAGGAAAATCAGCACAGGTTAATATATCGAGAGCGGCAGAATAAGCATTGATCGCTTTTTCTAAATTATCAGCCCTTTCTCCCGATATTCTCTCCCTGTAAGCGCTGCCCAGTTCATGTTGCGTAGTTGCCCAATTGACAGGGAAGGCTGTACGGGTTCTAACCTCAAGAGCGGCAGAATAAGCAGCGATCGCCTTTTCCAAATTATCTGCCTTCTTCCCCAATATTCTCTCCCTATAAGCATTGCCCAGATTATTTTGCGTGGTTGCCCAATCGACAGGGAAGGCAGTACGGATTCTAACCTCAAGAGCGGCAGAATAAGCAGCGATCACCTTTTCCAAATTATCTGCCCTCTCTCCCAATATTCTTTGTCCGTAAGCGTTACCGAGATTATTTTGTAATGTTGCCCATTCTTCAGGAAAAGTAGTGCGGGTACAAAATTCCAGAGCCGCTTTATAAGCAGCGATCGCTTTTTCTATATTATCTGCCTTCTGCCCTAAGATTCTTTCCCTGTAAGCGTTACCGAGATTATTTTGTAATGTTGCCCATTGTTCAGGAAAATTAGTGCGGGTATAAAATTCCAGAGCCGCGTTATTAGCAGCGATCGCTTTTTCCAGATTTTGTGATCTCTCTCCCAATATTCTGTATAGGTAAGCATTGCCCAGATTATTTTGTGTCCTTGCACAATCTTTGGGAGAGGCAGTGCGGGTATATATACCCAGGAGAATTTCGTAGCCAGTAATGGCAATTTCCATGTTGTCAGCTTTGTTACCCAAGGAAAACTGCTCTATGAGAATACTAAAAGTCTCAATAATTAAGGCAATATATGTTGCTGTGTCTGCTTCCGCTTCGGTGAGGGTATTGGTTGCCCAACGTCGCAATAATTCGGCGAAAATCGGATTGAGTTTGTCGGTGTTTGCTGCCAGGAGGCGGTAAATTACTTCACGGCCCTTGCTGTCTATTATTGTTCGCACTACCTCTTTTAAAAGTCCCCCATAAATTTGTATATCCGCTTCAGTAATGGGGGTATTTTCTGGAGTCAGGTATGCAGCGAGGCTCCTTAACCACTCAGCAGTATTTTCATCTCCCTCCTGGGCATAATGTTCTGCAACATTTGTCACCACCCGCAAAAATTCGGTATCTAATAATTCCTGGTTTGCTGCTAATACTTGCTGTAATTCTTCGCTACTAGGACAACCGAGCAAGCTTTGAATTAGCTGGAGATAAGCTTGTAAACGCGCTTCGTTCATGGATAGAGAGATTTAGCAGCTATGGTTCTTTCTTATACTAGAAAATTAAACCGTCAGCTTAGGGATTTGGGAGAAATATTTAGAAAAATTTAGCGATTGTGGTTTAATGTTTGCTCCTAATGTAACTTAAACTACTTACTAAGACTTCATTAGTAAGTAAGTCGATTCAAAAAAAAACATAACTAAGTTTAGTTTTGTAAATAAGCTTGGATTCCATATAAATCAGCTATTCGAGTGCGATTTACATTCTGTTACATAGTTCGGTTTATTTCCGCCAACTTACTTAATGCGATCACTATTAGTGTTAGGAGTATGAAGGAAAGTTACGAAAGTGCTGTGCAAGCCAAAGACATCTTACAAATCCTTACGCAGCATCTACCATAAGCAATTTATACACAGCAACAATTATCGCGATCGCTAAATCTGAGTTATTACAGCAAATTACTTTGTTATTACTAAAGGTTTGTGCCATCCATTTACCTTCAAGATTTTGATAGCACTTACCAATTAATTGCATCTCGTTCCAAACTCGGTATACTTTTCCCAAATCATTTTCATATACTGAGTCAATTTCAATTTCTGGTGGCTCGTTCATAAACTCTTCAAGCTCAGATTTTGCTAAAACTCGGTTATCAAAAGCTTCTTCCTTAACCCTGCCTCTGCTTTCTCACCATCGTCGCAAAAGGTAAACAACAATGTGGACATTCTCCAGTCACCCAATCCCCAGGAACTAAGAAATCCGTTCCACAGTTAGTACATTTGGTGAGCAAACGTAATTTATGGTGGCTACACTTCATCACATCTTTAAGCTGCCACTCAAAGCGATGATAGGGAGATTCTGCATAACAAGCAGCACATAGCCTAATTGGTCTTGGCTTTATTGTCATACCCTTGTGTGGTAGCATTCCCCTTAATTTTTCAACTTCCACTTCAACAACCTTCGCTAAAGCTTCTAATTCTTTTTCGCTAGGAAATGGGTTGAAATAAAACTTCTCCCATCTACCAATAACAGCACCCAATCCCGTCAATTTACCGAGTTGAGTTTTAGTGAAATAATTCTCTCGACGAAAACGTCCTAAAAAATGACTTAGACTTTCACCTTCAAGAAGTTCAATATCCAAAAAACGAGGCTCTTTAGGTGTATTTTCCATCATTCAAACCACTCTAAAACTTCGTTTAAAGTTGCTTTATCAATATTGCTTAACCCTTTTCTCAAAGATAAAATTGAAGCCTTTCTTAAAACCCTATCTACCAAACCAATCTTGCCATGTGTTTTTTGATATAACGGCATCAAAGTTTCTTTTTTAGTTAAATTTGATGGAATTGGTAAACGCAAAACTTCATCTTCCCAAATTTGTAATAAATCCGGAAATTTTTTTGCAGATACTAGTTTTAATCGATAGCATTCAATAAATCGGTCGTGAATATAAGATTCTTTTTTGATAAGATTATCTAAACCATCAGTTCCTACAAGCACAATTGAAATTTTTAACAAGTCATAAATTCGAGCAATTTCGCTAAAGGTACTTAACCTTAAAAAATTTGCTTCATCAATAATCAATATTTCTACTTTTGACTCTTTAAGTAGCCGTAATGCGCGTCTTCTTAAGTCACTCAATCTTCCAGAAGTCTCGTTGTATTTTAAACCCTCTAGAATTAAGGTTAGTAATTCTCCTGACGAACAATCTCCTGGAACTTGCATATATAAGACAGGTACAATGTCTCGTTTTCCCGTTCTTTTAATTGGCTTATTCAGGAGTTTATAAACATCACAAGTAACAGATTTCCCCGCTCGTGGTGGCGCTACAATCCGACCGCATTCTTTGGAAAGTCGTAAACTATCCAGCCAATCATGTATTTTTTGTATATGGTCAAGTTCTACAACACTGGGAGTAATTAGCCTTTCAATTTGTGGTATTAATTCTTCTGGAATTGGCTCATCATCCCATAAATGTTGCACCCATATACGCAAAGATTCATCTGTCATAATATTGACATACCTTCAAAGATTTAATTTACTTAATTTCAACCAAATTTATATCAAACTAATCGTCATAGTCTTGACGAAGTTGTTCGTAATTAAATACTCTAGGTCGCCTTTTTTGTGGCTGAGGGGTTTCTTTTGTTTGTGCGATTGGTTCGTTGATTGTCGGAGGTTCGTAAACGGGATGCACTTGAGATTGTTCTTCTTTTTTAAGTTCTTTTTTAGTCTTTTTCTTCTGCTTGATAAAATTGTCTCTATCTTCTACTTCTGCCAAAATAGATTTATTACTAATCGTCTTCCCTGCATTGCGAATTCTTTGACTAGCAGCCTTCGCTTCTTCTAAAGAAATTTTTTCGGTTTCTAAATCAATTGCATGAGCCTGAGATAAAAGAATTTCTTTCCCAGAATCTTGGCGATATACAAAAACACTTGATATGTCTCTAGGGTCAAACCGCAATATTACACTTTCACCAGCATAAGCTGCTAAATATTCTCCCCTATAAGTAATATTTTCAAAACTTACATACCCACCTTTATAAATGCTGCGACGTGTTTTTTTCATTAAACAAACATCTAATTGCCGCTCCTCAATTACACTTGGTAACGCTGTTAAACCACCTTCCCAACGTTGAAACCGCGTCTGTCCGCTACGATTATCAAGTCGCTGGTTGTAGTTATCAACGATATACCGCACTAATAGCAACTGTAATTCCCGCAGGGTAATACAAGCTTCTTCTTCGGCATTTTCTGGACGTTCTTGAATATTGGAACCCAAATAGCCATACAATCCAGCTAAAAAATCTGTATTGATAGTCCCGAAACTGCGCTCTTCAATTCCTCCTTCACTAGGGCGATCGCGTAAATGACATTCAAATCCAAGTTGAAATCCAATTTGCTTTAAATGCTCCGAACGAAAGTCTTTTCCGCCATCAGTAAATAGGTTTTCTGGAACACCAAAAGTTCCCCATTCGCAATGAAGTTTGTATTCCGAACCATACTTCTTAGTTAACATCGCATTCCGCATAGCCAAAGCTACTACAAAAGAACTTGGTGCATCAAAACCTAAATGAATGCCCATAATGCAGCGCGAATAGCTATCTGTAATTTTGGTTAACCAAGGACGTGATAAAGGTTCACCATACTGATCAACCAACATCACATCTAATTTTGTATGGTCGCATTGCCAAGTATGATTACTGTAATTTGGCTCTAAAGTTTGTCCACTACGGGTTTTGTGCGATACTCGCGAACCACGCCAACCAATATTTCTAACCTTCTGCTTCTGCTCCTTACGCTCAATAATTGGATTAAGAACCCGATAAACCGTCATATGGCTGGGGTATCTTTGCAAATCTGACTTTTCAGCTTCCACTTGAACTCGAATCGCTACTTGAGCGGGAGTCATCTTTCTACCGCCTTTATTACCTTCTTTATAGGTTTTAACGATAAACTCCTGCCATTTTTGATCAATTCGGTATTCACCTTTATCACAACGTTCGGGTTCGGTAATTGCCGATAAACCTTGCTCTTGATACTTTTTGACGAGTCGTTGCACTGTCCGAACCGACTTACCAAGTCTTTTTGATACTTGTCGAAGTTTGATTCCATAAGTTTTGCGATACGCCGAAGGCGTCTAGCTTCGCTAATCGCACGGTTCAATCAAATTTTGCAGTACCTCCATTCTCAACTTTGCTTCATCTGAGAGTTGGCTAACAATAGTGTTCGCTGGTTTTACGTCTTTATTCTCTAAAGGTTCTTCTATATCAATCGAATTATCAAAAGCTGGAAATATGTTGCTTTCAGTTGGATTTTGCATTTCATCATCCATAAGACAAACTCATTCCTTGGAATCTCTGCACCTGGCTAGGCGTTTTTCGGCTATCTTGCACCTTAACGTTCAATAAGCGCAATGCCGCAATTTCATAATAGCGCAAAAGCGCAGAGTTTATTTTTTAGCATATCGCACAAGAAATAACCCTTTCATGAGTGGACGCTAGATGCTTTCTCAACAAATTCTTTTAAAGTGTTATTAAACTGCTTTACCTGATTTTTTCCAGAATCTAAGCAAAGCTGAGGTCGTTTTATCTAACCACGCAGCGAAAAAAAAGAAGCCCCAAAATATTGCTGGGACTTCTTAATTGCCGATTAGTTTTACTTCGATGACTAAACTTTTAGCATGGAATTCAATTTAGTCTAAATTTCTTCAACCTTTAGACAGTGGTAAAATCAACTTTAACAATCATATCGTTATAGTCGAAGTCACCACCGCCAGGTAAATCTTCGTAACCGAAGGTATTGTCACCAAGCAAGCGAATATGATCAACTCCATCGCTGTTTGCTCCCAAGAATGAGAAGTAAACTTCTGCATTGTTGTTTATTGCTTCATCTACAGTTCCATCTACAACCATGAAGGAAGCGAAAATATTTCCACCTTCTAGGATTCCATCAAAGGTACTTGTTTGCTGATTATCAGTTTGGAGCAAGTCTAAACCTGTGACACGGTTTGTCAAAGCTGCTTCTTCATATCCAGTATCACCAGGATTGAAGTCTGCTGTACCATCACCGTTTGTATCAATACCACCGTTGGTATCAACAACTTGGTAGAAACCAATCAAGTTATCGAAAGCTGCTTCTCTGTATACTTCAACACTAACTGATATTTGACCTGTTTCATTGCGTAAATCAATTAACTCTTTCTGTGCTTCTCCTTGTAATTCAGTGAAAGGAGCAGGAGCGTCTTGAGTAAGTTGTACGCTTAACTCCATATCGGTGAAGTCACTATTACCTATTTCATCTGACCAGTTTAATTTAAAGCTTTCTTCCAAAAGGTCAGATACTTGTAGGTTGGAGGAGTCGGAGAAGAATATGGGTAAGTTTGTGGTGTTCGTTGATTCTAATTCAGCAAGTGCTGTATCGGTTGTACCGTCAGATATTAAGTAGAAGCCGAAACGTGCGTCGGAATCAACTTCAAGTATGCGCTCGATATCTCCTAAGTCAAATCCACTGGGACGGTTGGAAATTGCTGAGAAGATTACTTGCGCTCTTTGTAGTGCTGCTTTGAGATAACCGTCGGAACCGCGAGTATTACCATCAACGTTACCGTTTTCATCGTCTACCAAAAATAGACCAACTTCATTTACTTTTTCGGTGTCGTTGTTAGATAAACTAAATTTGACGTTGGTGGAGTCTCCCCCATTTAAAGTAAATATTCCGTTATTACTCTCAGTCTCAATTTGAGTTGAAGGTTTATCTGCAAGATTAACTGTAATATTTGCAGCAGCGCTTGAGTTACCTGGATCTGTGGCTGTAACTTCTAAATTAAAGCTAGGATTCTTTTCAAAATCAAGGTCATCGCTGTCATTAACGGTAATTACTCCAGTCAAGGGGTCGATAGCGAAAGCTAGGTTATTATCGTTATCTGGGTCGAGGTTTCCAGAAGTTATTGCAAAAATTAAAGCTTCATTTTCGGGGTCTGTTGCGTTAATAATACCTACTTGTGTCCCAGAAGCACTGTTCTCATCTACAGTAAAAATTGCATCATCAATAGTAGGAACTTCATTGTTTGCTTCATCAACATTACTTACGCTAACAGTCAGGTCTTGGGTTACAGTTTCACTTCCGTCTGTTACAGAAACCTGAACTTGATAATTGTTATCAGCATCCGCATCAGCAGGGGTTTCAAAGTCGGGAGCATTGTTAAAAGTTAATTCACCACTGTTGGAATCAATTGTAAATAATGTTTGGTCAGCCCCATTACTAATACTGAAGCTGAGGTTATCACCATCAATATCTTCCGCCGTAATTACACTGATAGTTGTAGTGTTTTCTGAAACTGATAAATTAGGATTACTGGTGATGGTTGGTGGTTGATTAACTGTATGAACAATTTCTAAAGCTTCGGTAACTTGTGATTCAGTTTCGCTTCCTTCGAGGAAACCTTCATCTCCAGTTACGGCAAAGTCAAACGCTGCTGATTCAAATTCAAATGTGCCTGGGGTATAACCTGCGGCTAAGGCTGCTGCGTCACCTCTTGCTTTTGCTTCGGGATCTAGATTGGCGTAGGTAAAGGGTGCTTCGGGGAAGTTAGGATTGTAGAA
>JBCCSG010000195.1:0-13504 GCA_039200565.1 Cyanobacteria bacterium P01_D01_bin.50
TAGGTTTATAGAAACAACATCAGTATAATTTCAGAACATTTTGAAGCTTTATTTTCGTAAGATAAAATGGACTCAATAAAGAACCTATTAAACGTTCATTTTCGCAAGTTGCAACAATATTATTGACAAACTCAGAACGATAGTGAATTAAATGCAAAATTAATTTACGGCTATCATTCACTAAGTAAAATACAAAAGCTAATGGTCTTTGCCACCATTCTAGTGATAACATTCGTAAATGAAATCTACCTAAACCAATACTTCGCATTAAACGCATCAGATAAGTTTTCTGCAATCGCCAAGCTGGTATAACATGTTCAATTTGCATTTCTGGGTTGTACCAAATTTCCCATCCTGCCTTATAAATGTATAAAAGTGCTTCAAAATCTTCTCCTGCTGGCATAATAGATTTTCCTGCCCTACCAACTAAAAATAGACGCTCGGGAACGCATTTTTGCCACACTTCACGGCGCACTACTAATCCTGCACCAGGTGGAAATCCTTTTTTTCGAGGTTCATACATTAATGGTTGTGAACCTCTATCAACAATAGCTAAATAGAATAGTATTTGCTTTAGTTCTTCAGATGGTTCTGTTTCAAAAAAACCGCTAATTTTACTGCTAAATGCTCCAACTTGAGAATTATTTTGAGCAAATTTGTATGCTGCTTTTACCCAATTGTCATCTGGTAAATTATCATCATCAAGAAAACCAATTAATTCTCCTTTGGCTTGTGAAATAGCTTTTTGTCTCGCAAAAGGAAATCCTTGTTCTTCTTCAAAAAAATATTTTAAAGGTACATCATTTAACCAATTTTCTTGATATTCTTTTACAACTTTTGCGGTACCATCTGTACTGTTATTATCAACAACAATTACTTCCCAATTTATCTCTTCTGTATTTATTTGTTCTTTTAATTTATCCAATACTTTGGGTAAACGATTTTCTCCGTTGTAAGTGGGGATAGCAACGGTTAAATGAACGTCTATAGCCATTTTTGAAAGTGGTTTTTAAGCTTGCTGAGATTATTATTCCCAGTTCAAGATCAAAACTCACAGGTTTGAAATTAATTCCCAATTATTGGTTTATCTCGGAAATATCTTTGAGACGTAGCACTGCTACGTCTCTACAAAATAATTGGCGTTGGTGATTTGATGTATGAGTTTGATTTCTGTTCGCCCAAATGCTTGTAGAGACGCGATACTATGAGCGTCTCTACATCTAAAATCATACCCGTATTATGCAATGCCAAATAATTTATGGGTAAATGTAGTTGATTCTCAACCTTCTGCTGACTCAACTAATTGCACGGTATTAGTAGATGGCGATACTATGACGACAGTTTTTTGACTGAATGTCAAGCCGCTTGTACCTTCGTCAATAATAATCGTATCCCCTGGAACAAAGGTGTTTTCTAAGATTTTAGTCGCAAGGGGATTTTCAATTTCTCGCTGAATTGCTCGTTTGATTGGACGAGCACCGTACATTGGATCGTAACCAATTTCTACTAATTTATTGCAAGCTGCTGGGGTAATTTCCACAGAGATTTTTTGATCTGCTAATAAATTTTCGACTCGCTTGAGTTGAATGCGAACAATATCTCCCATTTGTCTTTTACCTAAAGCATGGAAGATGACTAAGTCATCAATGCGGTTTACAAATTCTGGACGAAAGTGCTTTCGTAATGCTCCCATGACTCGATTCCGCATTTTTTCGTACTGGGAATCATCACCGGATATATCTAATATATGCTCGCTACCAATATTACTGGTCATCACTATAACGGTATTGCGGAAGTCTACCACTCTTCCTTGGGAATCAGTAATTCTACCGTCATCTAAAACCTGTAGCAAAATATTAAATACATCTGGATGGGCTTTCTCAACTTCATCCAGTAATACCACTGAATAAGGACGACGGCGTACTGCTTCGGAAAGTTGACCGCCTTCTTCAAAGCCAACATATCCCGGTGGTGCTCCTACTAAACGGGATATGGAGTGTTTTTCCATGTATTCCGACATGTCCAAGCGCACCATCGCATCTTCGGAATCAAACATGAATTTTGCTAAAGCACGGGCCAATTCTGTTTTCCCAACCCCAGTAGGTCCCATGAATAAAAACGAACCGATGGGACGTTGGGGATCTTTCATTCCTGCACGAGCACGACGAATTGCAGCAGAGACTGCTGATACTGCTTCATCTTGTCCGATAACTCGCTTATGGAGATGCTGTTCTAACTGTAATAATTTTTGTCTTTCGGATTCTAAAAGGCTATTTACCGGAATTCCGGTCCATTTCGCCACAATTTCGGCAATATCATCTTCTGTGACCTGTTCTCTTAACAAACTTGCGCCTTTACTTTGAATATCTAACAGCTGCGTTTCCTTAATTTCGCGATCGCGTTGTACTCCTTCTAATTTTCCGTATTTTAATTGCGCTGCCGTGTTAAGGTCATAAGCACGTTCGGCTTGTTCGATTTGAACTCGCAATTTTTCTTCTTCCTGTTTTAAAGCGCTGATTTCTTCTAATACCTGCTTTTCACCTTGCCATTGAGCGTTAAATTCTTCTTGTCTATCAGTCAAGTCATCAATTTCTTGCTCGATTCGCTCTAAACGTTGCTGTGTCTGAATTGTTGCTTTTTCTTCACCAGCTAAGGACAGCTTTTCCATTTCCAGCTGCATTAACCGTCGTTCAATATTTTCTAATTCCGCAGGTTTGGAAGTAATTTCCATTTTCAACTGCGCTGCTGCTTCGTCTACCAAATCTATGGCTTTATCTGGTAAGAAACGGTCAGAAATATAACGGGATGATAATGTCGCGGCTGCTACCAAGGCAGAATCGGAAATTTTGACGTTGTGATGTACTTCATAACGCTCCTTAAGTCCCCGCAAAATCGAAATAGTATTTTCGACACTGGGTTCTGTGACAAGTACTTGTTGAAAACGCCGCTCTAAAGCCGGATCTTTTTCAATATATTTCCTGTATTCATCGGTAGTAGTGGCACCGATACAACGCAATTCACCGCGGGCTAACATGGGTTTGAGTAAATTACCAGCATCCATAGAACCTTGCTGTCCAGAACCGGCACCAACTACCGTATGTAATTCATCTATGAATAAAACTATTTGACCGGCTGACTCAGTAACTTCCCGGAGAACGGCTTTGAGTCTATCTTCAAACTCACCGCGATACTTGGCTCCAGCAATCAAACTACCCATATCCAAACCGATAATTTGCCGGTTTTTCAGGGATTCGGGAACATCACCATTAATAATTCGCTGGGCTAAAGCTTCGGCGATCGCGGTTTTTCCAACTCCTGGTTCCCCAATCAATACGGGATTGTTTTTACTACGACGAGATAAAACCTGAATTACCCGACGGATTTCTTCATCTCTTCCAATTACCGGATCTAGTTTACCCGCTTTTGCTTGTTCGGTTAAATCTCGACCAAACTTTTGTAGCGCTTCGTAGCGAGATTCGGGATTTTGATCGGTTACCTTTTGACTACCGCGGACACTTTTAATCGCAACTTCTAAATCAGCAGTACTAGTATTTAAACTTCTAAATATTCGCCTACCAATACGCTCCTCTTCAGCAAAAGCCAGTAGAATATGTTCCACACTAATGTAGGAATCATTCATCTTGTTTTTTGCATTTTGAGCACCATCAAGCATGCGATCGAGACCCTTGCCCAGGTATAATTGTTCACTCCTTCCTACCTTTGGCTGACGACGGGTAAAATCTTCAAGCTGTTGTTGCAATCGCTCAAGTTCTACCCCAGCAAGACTGAGAACTCGATGAGCTAAACCATTATCTTGTTCCAAAAGGGCCAGCATTAAATGTTCGACATCTAACTGCTGTTGTTGGTAAGCACGGACAATATCCTGAGATTTAACAATTGCTTCCCAGGCTTTATCAGTAAATTTATCTGGATCTGTAGGCTGCATATTTAGAATTTTAGATTTTAGACTGGGGAATTGTAAATTAAAAGTTTATCCTAAATAAATATCCAAGCATCATTGAGCACTATCCGCGAGTATCAGCGGTTGCAATTTTAGAATTGTTAGTTGTTGGTTGATAGTAGTTAGTTGATATTTGTTAGTTGATAACCAACAATCCACTATCCACTAACCACTAGCCACTAACTACTCCTATTATCAATTTAAAACGAAAATACAGACCTTAGGGTAGTTTGCCAAATAGTACTTTGGTTGCTGTCGTTGTCGGGATTAACCACTAAAGAAATGACAGGAGTAACGCTGATATTCTCGCTTAGTTGTAGATTGTAAAATGTTTCAAAGTTAGTTTGGGTGGCATTCCCCAAACCATTGCTAACAAATGGTTGAGCAATGGCTACCCCCGCGATGGTACCGGGAATTACGATGTTACGCAAACCAACACCGAGCGTCCAACTAACGGGGTTTAAATCTAAGTCTCCATCGATGGCTGTATTAAATCCTTGATAATTACCGATTCCTAGACGGCCAAAAATTCCTGTATTGCGGTTAAGGGAGTATTCGGCGTTTACGCCATAAGCATTAATATTGGTATCGTCAATTTCGGCTTTTGTATATTGCAGTCTTACAGTTAATTTATTGCTAAAAGTATATTGTAACTCGGCACTTGCTTGATATGGTTCGCCGAAAAAACCCTTATCATTAGAGTTTTCCTCAGCATCCCCGGCAATATAAAGCGAACGAAAAGCCAATTTACTGTTTTTAGGTTTCCAGACAACAGCAGCACCGGCACCACCATTACGATCAATTCTGTTTTGTACAATTAGAGGATTATTCAGAAAAATTCCCGAACTAAAATCAACCGCTTCATTATTTGCATAGCTATTACTATCGATAAAATCTCGCGGTGACATTTTCGTTCCCACTGTCACCGCTAAATCCGATGATGGACGTAAAGTGTAATATAAACGTCTGAGTTTGACATCCGCTTCTACATCAGTAAAATCAAGCCCGCCAGCGTTTGCAAAAATACCGTCACTTCCGAGTAAGTTAGAGTCTTGCTTTTGCGCTAAACCAACAGCATCACCACCGTCGTTACCAGATTCTAGTTGAGTAACCAGTAAATCTTTTGGACTAAAACTAGTTGAAAAAGTTAATCTAGTCCGAGAAACCACAGTTGAATGAGCTTTCCTACCATCGGTTAGACCAAAAATTTGTTTTCCTTTGAGTTTGGTAGTAGTAGAAAACTGATTTGCTTGTAACTGGGAAGAGCGAGAATCAATATCATCTAAACGCTCTCGCACTTGCGCCAAAGCTTGACCGAATTCTTTTTGTAGTCGCGCTAAAGTTATCCTATCGGCACGAATATTACTTTCACCGATAACTGTAGAAATAGCACCCTCCATCGTATCTAAAGTTGCAGCTAAACCAGCAGCAAATTCATAACGAGAAACAGCACGATTGCCTTTAAAAGTACCATCCGGTAAACCCGTAATTACACCATATCTTTCTATCAAAGACTTTAAAGCTTGATAAGCCCAATCTGTCGGCTTGACATCCGATAGTTCCGAAACGGAAGTTTGCTGAGCCAGTGATTGGGAGAGGGGAGAGTGGGGAGTAATTTCTACTTTTTCTTTTCTCCTTATCTCCTTGTCTCCTTGTCTCCCAATCCCTCGACTTCGTGAAAATTCGGCTTCTTCCAAACTAATTTCCGGTGGAAATACTTTAATCGAAGAAATATTGGCAGTTAATTGAGTAGAATTTTGAAATTGATCCAATACAATTTTTTTAGAAGGTTCTAAATCTTTTTGGGAAGTTGATTTTGATAAAAAAGCCGCTTCTGACGGAAGACAGAGCTGACTTAAAATTCCATAGGCAATCAAACCTCCCAATAACAGCCTTGAAGAAAGAATTCTTTGTTTGAGAGACTGCTTCACGCTCAACTCCATCACACTTACACCACTAAGTAGAATTATTTACTTGACAGCAATTATTTTGTTTTTGCTTAATAGCAAAGCATTGAGTACTAAAATTAAACAGTTCTACTTTATACCCATTTAGAATTTTCACGAAAGTAATTGAATCACCATTACCCTAACTGATTTGGAAGAGCAGGGGGAAAAGAGGAAACAGGGGAGGTAGGGAAATATTGATACTTTCTACATGGTGGTGAATTTTTTTCATTGGGACTGCCTTTTCGCAAGGAGAGATGAGGGGAACTTCCATTCCTAACTCCTAACTCCCATAAAATATTTGTCAAAACAGTGGAAATCTTTTTGAATCTCCGCTTAGATAGTCGCGTAAACATCTATTCTCAGAAATGGGGTTTACCACCTCAAGTTCGGCAGAAAGTAGTTATAACGCATTCATAGAAAGGAACTGAAACAGATGATGGAAACTGCTATTGAAGCGATTGTTGCCCGTGAAATTCTTGATTCACGGGGTAGACCAACTATCGAAGCTGAGGTACATTTGGTAAATGGTGTCATGGGATTGGCCCAGGTTCCTAGTGGCGCTTCTACAGGGACTTTTGAAGCCCATGAATTGCGCGATGGTGATAAAAGCCGTTATGGCGGTAAAGGTGTCCTCAAGGCGGTGCAGAATGTGAATGAGACGCTAGCACCAAAGCTGTTAGATATGGATGCTCTTAATCAAGAACAGCTTGATAAAACAATGATTTCCCTGGATGGTTCCCAAAATAAGTCCAATTTGGGTGCTAATGCAATTTTAGGGGTCTCCTTGGCGGCTGCAAAGGCAAGTGCTGAATCTTTAGGAGTTCCCTTATATCGCTATTTAGGTGGCCCTTTAGCGAATTTATTGCCCGTACCGTTGATGAATGTAATTAACGGCGGCGCACACGCTGCAAATAACGTGGATTTTCAAGAATTCATGATTGTCCCCATCGGTGCTAGTTCTTTCCGGGAAGCATTGCGCTGGGGTGCGGAAGTCTTTGCTACTTTGAGCAAAGTTTTGGATGAGAAAGGTTTATTAACTGGTGTTGGCGACGAAGGTGGTTTTGCTCCGAATTTAGAATCAAATCAAGTCGCTTTGGAATTGTTAGTAGCTGCGATCGAAAAAGCAGGTTACAAGCCAGGGGAAGAAGTTGCTTTGGCTTTAGATGTCGCAGCCAGCGAATTTTATAAAGATGGACAATACGTTTACGACGGTAAACCCCATTCCCCAGCAGAATTTGTTGATTACATGGCACAACTAGTAAATCAATATCCCATCGTTTCCATCGAAGATGGTTTACACGAAGAAGATTGGGATACTTGGCAGTTACTTACCGAAAAATTAGGTCCCTACGTTCAATTAGTTGGTGATGATTTGTTTGTTACCAACGTTCAACGCTTGCAAAAAGGTATTGAGCAAAAAGCAGGTAACTCAATTTTGATTAAACTCAATCAAATTGGTTCTTTGACTGAAACTCTTCAAACCATTGATTTAGCTACACGTAACGGTTTCCGTTCGGTAATCAGCCATCGTTCCGGTGAAACCGAGGATACGATGATCGCGGACTTAGCAGTAGCAACTCGTGCGGGACAAATTAAAACCGGTTCCCTGTGTCGTAGCGAACGTGTGGCTAAGTATAATCGCTTATTGAGAATTGAAGATGAATTAGGAGATGCTGCGGTTTATGCTGGTGCTGTAGGAATGGGACCAAAGTAAAAGTTAGGAGTTAGGAATTAGGAGTTAGGAGTTTTAGGAACCCGGTTTTTTTGGAAAATCGGGTTTTTTTGTATTTTTTTTGTAGGGTGCTGTGACACTTTGATTAATTTTGAAGGTAATAATTAAGTTTGGTTTATAGTGTCACGCACCAAGAGGATATTGGGACAATCGCGATGTTTTTATATTGGGGATTTCCACTCAAATCAACCCCAATAAAATCTCTTTCTCCAGCAGAATAACGCTGCAACAATTTCTCACTAGTACTCTTTTTCATAAATTCTGATAGGTGAATAAAAAAGAACTTTTTTCTACCCCTTCTTCCCCATCTTCCCCCTCTACCCCCTCCCTAATAAAACCCATCAAAACGGCTGGAAATGAACTACTAGTCATAATTATTTCATCTGAGGACTTACGCAAGCGTCACAAAACTCGGATGGTGCGTGACACCAAAAACCTTATTATTAGGTTAAAACTCAGTGCAAGTGTCACAGCACCCTACAAAAAAATGTGCCAGATGTTGGGTTACGACACGATAATCATAGATTCGCGTTGTAAGTTCAATTTTCTCGTGTCTAACCCAACCTACGAACTACGGACTTACCAAAATTTTAATTTCTGGTTGGTGCGTGACGCTAAGAAGATTATTGCTATACTCCGCTCAAATTTTCTCACGGAGTACAGCACCCTACAATTTATTACCAATTACCAATTCCCAAATACCAATTACCAATTACCAATTACCAATTACCAATTAAGGATAAAATCCCAACTTCGGTAATCCCAGTGTTTCATCCCAACCCATCATGATGTTTAAACACTGGATAGCTTGCCCTCCATGACCTTTAACTAAATTATCTATTGCTGATATGACTATGATCCGGCGCGTTCGGGAGTCAACTTCTATACCCAAATAACATAAATTGCTGCCGGAAGCCCATTTGGTTTGGGGGTAAACTCCTGGTTCACAGATTTTTACCCAGGAAGAGTTACGATAAAAAGCTTTATATATAGTTATTAAGTCATCTCGTACTAACCCAGGATCGCGTAGTGTAGCATATACTGTTGCTAAAATTCCGCGCACCATTGGTATGAGGTGTGGTGTGAATTGTACGTTTACTTCATGCCCTGCTAAATCGCTGCAAATCTGCTCGATTTCTGGCGTATGACGGTGACGGGATACATTATAAGCTCCAACGGTGTTATCTGCTTCGGATAATAGTAGATGGGTTTGGGCTTGTCTTCCGCCGGTAGAGGTACCGCCTTTTGCGTCGATAATGGCGGTTTCTGGTACGATTAATCCTTGCTTTAAGAGGGGTGAAAGTGCTAGTAGACTGGCGGTAGGGTGGCAACCGGGACAGCCTACAAGTTGAGTATCAGAAATGCGATCGCGATAAAGTTCTGGTAGTCCGTAAATGGCTGTGGCAACAGTTTCAATATCTTTACGCTGTTTCCCGTACCAATTACTGTAAGTTTTCAAATCGCTAAATCGATAATCTGCAGACAAATCGAGGACTTTACATCCATATTCGAGCAGTTTTGGTGCAATTTCGCAGGCTACTCCGTTGGGTAACGATAAAAAAACGACTTCGCAGCGACGGGCGATTGCTTCAGGTTCTAATGCTTCGATTGGAAGATTTACGACGTGGGCTAGATGAGGATAAATATCGCTAAAAGATTTTCCAGCGCTATTTTCACCGCCTAAATAAACCAGTTCGAGTTCTGGGTGATTTAATAACAGTCGTACTAACTGAACTCCGCCATAGCCTGACGCGCCGATAATTCCCACGGGTACGCGTCTAAAATTGCCCATGTTCTAAAATCCTTATCCAATGATTTTCGGTCTTTATGCAATTACTCCGGGTTTGCCAGCGTTTTTGCTGGCGCGGCGTTTGCCGCTTGATTGTCTAACAAAGGAGGTTGATTGCGCTTATACTGTTGTGCAATTAAGTAGTAAAACCTAACTTAGTGGCAAACACTTCTGTTATGTTATCGAATCATTGCTACTATCAAGACGGTGTTTCACAAAAGAGCTACAATGAAAAATAAGGTTTATTAAAAAAAATTAACGTTCGCTCTTCGAGAAATTCTCTGTGTCGCAGCATATTACCGAACAGCAACCGGGCCAAGGTGGGGAATCCACCCCGGATACTGCTGATTTAACCCAATTATTTAATTTTGATTCTATTGACGCCGCCTTGGCCGATCTGAAAGCTGGTCGCTCTGTGGTGGTGGTAGATGATGAAAATCGAGAAAATGAAGGTGATTTAATTTGTGCAGCCCAGTTTGCTACACCAGATACAATCAATTTGATGGCTGTAGAAGCCCGTGGTTTGATTTGTTTGGCTATGACTGGGGAACGTCTTGATGAACTTGATTTACCTTTGATGGTAAAGAACATCACGGACACAAATCAAACTGCTTTCACTGTCAGCATTGACGCTGGTCCAGAATTAGGAGTTACTACAGGAATTTCCGCTGAAGACCGCGCTCGCACTATTCAAGTAGCACTCAATCCAAATACTAAACCAGAAGATTTACGCCGTCCCGGTCACATTTTTCCAATCCGTGCCAAAAAGGGAGGAGTTCTCAAAAGAGCGGGACATACGGAAGCTGCTGTAGATTTATCTCGATTGGCTGGTTTGTATCCGGCTGGGGTAATTTGCGAAATCCAAAATCCAGACGGTTCGATGGCAAGGCTACCGGAATTAATCGAGTATGCCAAGCATCATAAAATGAAAATTATCAGTATCGCGGATTTAATTAGTTACCGTCTGCGATACGACCGAATAATTCAACGGGAAACCGTTGCCGATTTACCTACAGAATTCGGTAATTTCAAAATCTACGCTTATCGTCACACTTTAGATAATAGAGAACACGTTGCCATAGTAAAAGGCAATCCCGAAGAATTCGGCAATAAACCTGTAATGGTGCGGATGCATTCCGAATGTCTCACCGCAGATGCTTTAGGCTCCTTACGCTGTGACTCTAGAATGCAGTTAAAAGCAGCCTTGAAAATGATTAATAATGCAGAAGAAGGTGTTGTGGTATACCTACGTCAAGAAGGGCGAGGAATTGGTTTAGTTAATAAATTAAAAGCCTATGCTTTGCAAGACATGGGGCTGGATAGTGTAGAAGCAAACGAACGTTTGGGATTTCCCGCCGATTTACGCGACTACGGCATGGGAGCGCAAATGCTGATGGATTTAAACGTACATAATATACGTTTAATTACCAACAATCCTCGTAAAATTGCTGGCTTAAAAGGATACGGATTAGAAGTAGTTGACAGGGTACCTTTATTAATCGAAGCCAACGATTACAATACTGATTACCTAGCTACAAAAGCCAAAAAGCTAGGTCATATGCTCTTACAAACTTATTTAGTCACATTAGCGCTGCACTGGCAAGACGAACCTTTATCAATTACCCAGGCTTACGAGCGTTTAGAAAAAATACGGAATTTAGCAAAAGACTATCATTTATTATTGCAAGAAGAAACCCGTCCTTTAGGTTTAGCCTTGTTTAGCGAACAATCTTTAACAGTACACTTAGGTTTGGATCAAGCCAACGTTGCCTCGGCGGATTGGTATCGAGAAAAAGATCATCCTTACTTACAGGCTGTTACTAACATCCTCGATAAATTAGTTGAACTACCTTACATTCAAAAATTAGAATTTCTGATTTCACCTGGAGTAGATCCATTAAGTAAGCTACAGGCAAAATTAGATAGACAAGCTTTTGAAATCAGTCAGTTACCTTCTTCACTCAGGGGAGAATTGGAAACTCAGAAGATTTATAGTTTCTTGTAGGGTGCCTGCGGCAACGAAAAATTAATGCTCAAAATTACAAAGTTGAAAATGCCGTAACACACCAGTAATAATGTACTAAATACACGAATGTAAATGTACCTTTGTCTTTGAATCGGACAATAGATACAATTTTAATGTCTTCTTAATTCTGTATCAGGAACTTACTATTGGAAAAAAATTACTACTTAAGTACAAGAAATCAATTTGAGACGCAGCAATACTTATAGAGTTTAGTGTGGAAAATTATCGTTCGATTCAAGAGCGGCAAACTTTGAGTATGGTGGCATCTGATGATGAAGCCATGATTAATAGTAACACTTTTCCTGTACCTAATTCTAAAACGAAAGTTGAGATTTGGTAGTGCTTTTCTCATCTTCCGTCGGGAGGTGCTTGTTTTACCACAAGCATTTCCCTATTTTTTATACCATCTTTTATGCGCCGTGACCGCGTAGCGGTCACGAACTCTAGTCTAAACTCCAGTTGAAAGAACCCTTAATAATTCTATCACCAAGGTTAATATGCAGTTTTGTCCGACTAATGCTTAAAAGACTGGCAACTGCTTAGATAGATCCCATTCGGGGTTCTATATCGGTCATAATTATTAGTTTCTACCTACCCTCAATCACTGCATAGGCATCGTGAGTGTGAATAGTTTCGTAGTTTGTACATTCGACTGATTGAAAATCATAGTTCTCCTGTTGCAGAGCAAGCGCTATACTTCTGACAATATCCTCTACAAACTTAGGATTTTCATAAGCGGTTTCTGTAACAAACTTTTCATCGGCAATTTTTAGCACAGGATATACGCTGGAACTTAGATTATTTTCTACCAAGTCAATAAAGCAAGCTACATCAGTATGCTCTTTGAAAGGAATTGTTAAATTAATTCTTGACCTTTGGCTGTGCGCTCCGTATTTGGAGTTTTTCTTGGATGCGGGGCAAAGAGAAGTACCTGTAATACCAAGCTTCAGAAAAGGTATAAAAGTATCATTCTCATATCTGCAATCAAATTCTAAATTAAAGGATTCGTAACCTGTGATACCTGTTACTGGAGCAAGTTTCTTCCTCACGACTTCGCCAGATAGTTCAAGATATACCCTATCAGTTTCAAGAACTTGCTTCAGATTATTACACAACTCAAAGAGCGATTTATAATCCAATAATTTATCTTGATAATTAGAAATTGCTATTGCCATTCTAGACATATGAGTACCTTTTTTATTGCTGGGTAAATACACATAGCAAGAAGCTTTTCCCTGCATTGGTAGCTCAACTTGTCCAAGTTTAATTAAGGAGCGGAAAGCAACTCCAGTAATACCCACCTTTTGAATTGGGATATTGCGATTATCTGTCTCACCTTGTACATCAATTTTTATGTGATTAGTGGTTTTTAATTCTTCTATAGCTCGCATAAGATTGTTCTATTTAAATTTTACTGGAAACAAATTGTATACTTAAAACTAAGTAGGTAGGCGGGAAAAATTATAAGTATGTAATGAAAGGTTAAGAAGTAGTATTATAGTTAAGTTTAATATGATATGTCCTATAGTTACCTGTTTCCCTCTAGCTTCAACGCAATTAATAGCTAATTAAAGGTTCTAGGAGTCCTATGATGCTTAATCTACGACCATGTCGCAATGGAAAGCTCTAGGCGTTTCTGTTCACATTGATAGTAAAGATGTGTAACGCCGGTTCACCTCACATACAGAAGCCAAATTCATCTAAATACTTTAAATCTATTTCCCCAGCAGCGGCACATAGTTCCAACATATCTGGGTCTGCTTGCTTGATTTGAGAGTCCCACGCTCACGGTTTTTAAATCTTTTACTGACTCCCATGATTATATCATTTCACGGCAGTTAAAAGTGCCATGACGACAACTTCATCCCACGATTTAAAACCGAGGGAAAACCTCGTAAGCGTAGAATCAGGTATCCAATGGTTAAAAAAGTACTCCAAATAATATTAAAACTAAATGGTGCGTTACGGCATTTTCACATTTGTAATTTATGTCATTACATATTTGTGCCATAACACACCCTACAAAAACTGGTGAATTAGAAACCCA
>JBCCSG010000196.1:0-13461 GCA_039200565.1 Cyanobacteria bacterium P01_D01_bin.50
GCGCCGGGAAGCATTAATGTCAAAGATTGGTAACGGTACTGCAATTTTTCGCAGTGCCCCTATGGCTACAATGCACAATGATGTAGAATACGTTTACCGTCAAGATAGCGATTTTTTCTATCTAACTGGTTTTAACGAACCCGAAGCTGTGGCGGTTTTAGCTCCTCATCACGATGAACATAAGTTTATCTTGTTCGTACAACCCAAAGATATTACTAAGGAAGTTTGGACTGGTTATCTAACTGGGGTGGATGCAGCCAAAGAAATGTACGGTGCTGACGAAGCTTACCCCATCAACGAATTAAATGAAAAACTACCCCAATATTTATTAAACGCAGATAGGATTTATTATCGTTTTGGACGGGATAAATCTTTTAACGAAACTCTCCTCACCCATTACCAAAGGTTATTGCGAACTTATCCCAAACGTGGTAAAGGTCCAACAGCAATTCAAGATACCTGTACTATTTTACATGGTATGCGGTTGCTAAAAAGCGAATCGGAATTGGAATTAATGCGAAAGGCTGCGGATATTGCCGTAGAAGCCCATAATGTAGCGCGGGAGATGACAAAACCGGGAATTTATGAATACGAAGTTCAAGCAGAGATGGAGGGTATTTTTAGAAAACACGGTGGTTTGGGGCCAGCATATCCTTCGATTGTGGCATCTGGTGGGAATTCCTGCATATTGCATTATATCGAAAATAACCGTCAAATGCAGGATGGAGATTTACTTTTAATTGATGCTGGTTGTTCTTATAATTATTATAATTCCGATATTACTCGTACCTTTCCCGTGGGTGGAAAGTTTACTGACGAACAAAAGACGTTGTATGAGTTAGTATTATCAGCACAGAAACAGGCGATCGCACAGGTAAGGCCAGGAAATCCTTACAATTTAATTCACGATACTGCTGTGCGAGTGCTTGTGGAAGGAATGGTAGAATTAGGCATTCTTCAAGGTGAAGTAGATAAATTAATTGAAGAAGAGAAATACAAACCTTATTATATGCACCGTACTGGACATTGGTTAGGGTTAGATGTTCATGATGTGGGAGTATATCAACATGGTGATGATAACCCGTTGATTTTACAACCGGGACATGTTTTGACAGTAGAACCTGGAATTTATATTTTACCAGAAGCCGAACCCGCAGAAGAACAACCGCATGTTGATCCAAAATGGATGGGAATTGGAATTCGCATTGAAGATGATGTGTTAGTGACAGCTAGCGGATGTGAAGTTTTGACTGCGGGTGTTCCCAAGGAAGTTGGGGATATGGAGCGGTAACCTCACCCTTATCCCCTCTCTTTATTAAGGAGAGGGGGGAGAGGGGGTAGAGGGGGGAGATGGGGAGATGGGGAGATGGGGAGATGGGGAGAGAATTCTAAATTCTAAATTCTAAATTCTAAATTCTAAATTCTTAACTCCTAACTCCTAACTCCTCACTGTTCACTGTTCACTGATTCAAATCTTGCATTGCTAAACGAATTTGTTCCATACGTCTGCGATTTACACCCAAGTCTGATTCTCCCACACGAGATGCGGAGCGCATATGAATTACGTTTTTGTCGGTGGGAAAATAAAATTCTACATCGTCAATAAATTTGAAAATTCTGCTTTTAGAAAGAGCGTGAATGTAATTATCAGTTTCTTCTATAACCTCTGTACGGGGTACAACTGTAAGTACTTTGAGTAAAGTTTCTTTGGCTTTATCGCGATCAACGTGATAGGGAATTGGATCGATCGCATGTTTTTTGTCGCCATTTTGACTGACAACGCAATTCGGGGAAGCAGGGCAGGAAGCTAGATGATTGTCAATTATACCTAAGTTAGAAGAATCCGCTAAGGTGGCAGTAGGGAACATTAAAGTACCAGTTAGGGTTAGAAATATTAATAGAGCGATCGCCATGAAACGGGACATGAATGACATAAAAAAATTACTCCTCAAGGTTAAGTAGGATTTACCTCGATCATTGTCGGTTATTTTGGGTGTTTGTTGTTGATTTGATTTCGCAATCATGGTGATGCTGAAGAACACCTCAAAATACTACGTCAAAAAATTCCATCCCGGATAACAATCCTATTCGACTTACCCAAATCTGCTTACGATCAGACGTGAAGTTAGAAAGCCTCTCCGCTTTTAAAGGGAGAGGTTTATTTCTGGGATTGTAACCCTATTAGAAACAAGGAAAAACCGCTATATTATGATAGATTGGGGCATTTTTGATTATTATCGCTATTTACAAAAAATGTTGCCCAAAAGCTTCCCTCGATATTAATTATGCATTACGAATTACCTAAGTTCCCTTACGATTGCGAATGTGTTCTGGTATATGATAGCGATCGCCTAAAGTTTCCAACAAAGGGCCGTGAACGTCAAATTTTACCATACTTACCGACGCAACTAAAATATTAATCCGATTGCGATAACGCCCTAAATCAATACCTAGTAAACTGCAAAGCATAATCCGAATAGTTGCTTTATGAGCGACTACTAAAACATTACCTTCAAGATGTTTCTCTTGAATTTCAGCAATTACAGGCATAGAGCGGTTGGCAATATCTACCGCAGTTTCTCCACCTTTCGGTGCATTCCAAGCAGGTTCTGTTAACCAATTAACATAGTTCTCCGTATAATTTTCTTGAGCAAACTGCTTGCTTTTACCCTCCCATTCACCATAACTACCTTCTCGAAGTCCATCGCGTAACTGCATATCTATTCCGATGGCATCACATAAGGGTTTTGCAGTCGCAACAGTACGCTTCATTGGACTAGCATAAACTGCTTCCCATTTCAGTTTTTGATAAACATCAGCAAAAGCTTCTGCCATCTGCACTCCCTCTGGCGTTAACTCCGCATTAGTTTCGCCGCAAAAATTGCCACTTTGACTAAAAATGGTTTCTCCATGTCGCAGTAGATATAAATTGAGAGTCATAAATAGTTTCGCAATTGAGGCAATAAATAAGTTACCTCGCGATCCTATCGAATATCATAAGAAAGAGAAGTGATGAGTTAGTCATATTTCAGATGAAATAAAATTCCTTGTAATTCTGTTTTGCTCCCTATCTCCTATCCCCTGCTCCCTGTCTCTTATTTCCTGCTCCCTGTCTTAGTTGAAATTCAGCTACATTCTACTAGTAACATCATAGTTGATTGATTATAAATAGTTTTATGCTTGACGTATACCTAAAAATAGTGGTATATAAATTTTTGTAAGCTCGCGAATACAATCAAAATAAAAAAATAAAAAAATATATTATGATTGCCCGAATACCTGCTGATGCTCAGTTAGTGGAGTTGGATTGGGAAAATTCTGAATCTCGCGATTTAATCTTAGAAGCAGGTGAGTAAATTCGTTGAATATAAACATATTAAAGAGTAAGTCATTTTTTGAATGACCAATTGTCATAGCATCAGTCTAAACAAGTTCATTCTGCAAATAATAATTATTTGCTAGAGTGAATAAGTGTTAATTTGTGGCTAATTTACTTACTTCATCTCAGCAAAAGTAAGATATAGAATTTAGCGCAAATAAATGATGGAATATGGGAGATACTCTCATCTTCAAAAATTTTCTCCACTTATAAGCCGGCTGGAGAGTAAGCATGCGCGTGCGATTAAGATCGGCTTAATTTTAATCTTGGAATTTCCACAATTTTTTTCGTTTAAATAACAAGGAGTATTCTCATGAGTATGGATATACTTGAATTTCATTCGTATTTCCAGAAAAATGCAATTATCGCTGAATTAGATCCGATTAAGTCAGATGCGGATATAGTTCAGTTACCTTACATGAATTGTGCGGGGGATATTAAAAGTATTATTTCCACACTTCAAAGGTTAGTTCCCAACGAGGAGCAAATAGAAGAATTTAGTATCCATGAAGCTCTTGCAGTGGTTAGAGACTTAGGGATGTTTGCTGGTTCGATCAAAAAATACGGCATCGAGCCTGTAGAAGTGATTCCTCAGTTAGAAACTGTTTTGATTAAATTGGGAACTAAAACTGATATGGTTCCAAGAGATACTCTGATTCATTACACTATCTGGAATCCTGATGGAGAACGTCAACGTAAATATACATTACATCTCGATGAAACAAAAATCATTGAGAGTAGCAAAATAGCTATACCTAGATTAGAAATGGCTATTTATAAGCTTCTGGAATTACATAAAATTCCCTTTGAGTCTCCAGATTTTATTAAAGAATGTGAAATATGTGCAAGCTATTTACATGGAATGGTTGAGGCTATCGTTTACACAATTAAAAATGTATCGAGGAAAGTATTTGCAGAAAATTTACGACCATATTTTGATTCATTTATGATACAGGGTAAAGAGTATCTAGGTCCTGGTGCAGTTGAAATGCCATTGTTGATTTTTGACCATTTTCTTTGGAGTTCAGAATGTAGAGATGTAGCGTATTTGTACTTTAAACAAAGCTTTATACCTTATTTCTTACCGAATTTTCGTAAGTTATATATCGATGGGGTATTTGCAACTTCTTTGCTTTCTAAATTAATTGATAAACTCAATAATGCTTCATCATTTGACGAAAACTTAGTGGCTTCTGCTGCGGAATTAATGAAGCTATTTAAGATATTAATTAAGTTTCGGAAGCCCCACATTAAAGTTGTAGATCAAGCCTATACTCAAGCAGAAAATAGACAACGGGAAACCGGTAGTGGAGGATATAAATGTAGTACATTAATTCACATAACTGAATTAACAGAAAATGCCATAGCAAGCTTAAAAAATGCAATTGAAGAATATGAAAATTCACGTAAATATACAATAATTTCGTAAGTTTTCATTGATGGATTTCAAATTAACAGATCTAACTTTAACTTAATGGTGATTTTATGCTTTCAATAAGTGATTCCATGCTTTTAGAAAATCAAAAAGAAATCTCTCCTCAGACAATACTTCTGCAAGCAAGTATGGCTCCAATGATTTCTAAGGCACTTGCGACTGCCACGAAATTAAATATTCCAGATAAACTAGTAAATGGTTCTAAAACAGCGGAAGAACTTGCAGAAGAAACAGGTACTTATGCACCATTCCTCTACAGATTACTGAGATTTTTGACTGGTTTAAATGTTTTTACGGAAGATGAAAATAAACGTTTTGGATTAACTTCCCTGAGTTCCGTTTTACGGAGCGACGTTCCAGATTCACCACGTGAATGGGTTATGTTTAATGCACAATCTTGGCGTTGGGAAGTATGGCAAGCAATGATGGATGTTGTTGTGACTGGCAAAAATTCTTATGAACATGTTTATAAGAAAAATGTTTATCAAGTATTTGCAGAAAATCCAGAATATGCCCTTGGTTTTACTAAAGCAATGAAATCTTGGTCATCCTCAGTACCAGAAGCTATTGTTGATGCCTATGATTTTTCAAATGCTCAAACCATAGTTGATTTAGGTGGAGGAATGGGTTCGTTATTAGCATCTATCTTGCAAGCTAATCCAACAGCAAAAGGAATCTTATTCGATCAACCTCCTGTAGTTGAAATGGCAAAACAGGAACTAAGTAACTTGGATATTGCAGAGCGTTGTAGTTTTATCGGTGGTAACTTTTTTGAAAATATACCTACAGGAGGAGATGTATATATATTTTCTTGCGTTTTAAATGATTGGTGTGATGATGACTGTATCAAACTTCTAAAAAAATGTCGTACTGCGATCGCACCAGGTGGAAAGATTCTGATTATAGAGCAATTAATAGGGGATGTGAACGAGCCGACAATAGGTAAGTTTGTTGACATGATGATGATGTTGGAAACATTTGGGCCAATTCGTAACGTAGATCGATGGAGTAAGTTACTTGATACTGCTGATTTGAAAATCGCTAACGTCACACATACAAATGCTGTCGATAGCTCACTGATTGAGGTAATTGCCAAATAACTCCCAATATCATAATACCAATTCTGTATGAGGCTGCGCTAAATCGCTCTCAGCCTGGAAGGCTGGAGCTACACGTACAAAACCAACCGTTAGGTGGCTAAATTCGGCGCATCTTTATAAAGAAATGGTATAAGTAGGTATTTACTTACCTACTTACTCCCTTCCTCCTCTCCCCCCTCTACCCCCTCTACCCCCTCTCCCCCATCTCCCCCCTCTCCCCCCTCTACCCCCTTACTCCCGATTACTTCTGTCGAATTGTCTGTTTTCATTGTTCAAATTATCTAATCAAACTCAAATGTCTTTACCAAATACACTCAAATATCCGAAATTTTTACAGCGAATTAATTGGATATCCGATCCTGTTAAATATATGGAAAAAGCGGCTGAAGAATATCCAGATATTTTCACAGCTAGAGTTATTGGTTTCGGGGATAATATGGTTTTTATTAATCATCCCCAAGGAATTAAAGAATTTTATACTAAAGGAGATATATTTTATGCCGACGGTGCAGTAAATAAAATCACAGAACCCCTTCTTGGCAGGCAATCGCTAATGGTATTGGATGGTTCCCCTCATAAACGCCAACGTCAGTTAATGATGCCATCATTCCATGGTGAAAGGATGCGTGCTTATGGCGAACTAATACGAGATTTAACCAAAGCCACTTTTGAAAAATTATCTCAAGGAAGTGTTTTTTCTGCACGGAATGTAATGCAAGAAATTTCACTCCAAGTCATTCTCAAAGCTGTTTTTGGTTTATGTGATGGCTCGCGCTACGATAAATTAAGAATTTTACTGGGACTATATGTTGATACCTTCAACTCTCCACTTACAGCTAGTATGTTATTTCTCCCAGTGCTACAAAAAGATTTAGGTCCTTGGAGTCCTTGGGGAAAATACTTACGATTACAACAGCAAATTGATGATATTATTTACACGGAAATAGCAGAGCGTCGGCAAAAACATCAAGAAGTTCGCACGGATATTCTATCTTTACTAATCTCTGTTAGAGATGAAGATGGTGAAGCTTTAACAGATTCAGAGTTACGGGATCAATTGATGTCACTGTTATTTGCAGGGCATGAAACAAGCACTACAATGATGGCATGGGGTCTTTATTGGCTTCATTCTTTACCCAATGTTCTCCATCGTACAGTTACAGAACTTGATGAATTAGGAACTAATTCCGATCCAATGCAGATTTATAGGTTACCCTATCTTAATGCTGTTTGTAATGAAACATTACGGATTTATCCTACAGTACCATTTTCATTTGCACGAATTGTTCAAAAACCAGTTTATATTCTGGGACATCAGTTAGAACCTGGAACTGCTGTTGTAGCTGGTATATACCTTCTTCACCATCGCCAAGATTTATATCCAGAATCTAAAAAATTCAACCCCGAGCGTTTTTTGTCACGTAAATTTTCACCCTATGAATTTATACCTTTTGGTGGTGGTGCTCGTCGCTGTGTTGGTGAAGCATTAGCAAATTTTCAAATGAAGCTAGTATTGTCCACAATCGTTTCAAATTATAAAGTCGAACTGGCAACACAAGAACCTGAAATTTTACAACGTCGAGGTTTAATGATTGCACAAGCAGATAGGGTAAAAATGATTTTTCGTGGATTGCGATCGAGGGAAAAAGTACCAATGCTTCAAGTGGTGTAATATCAAATCCGTTGGCATCAGAATTATATTTTTTTGCAGCCTCGGAGCGCAGCGAAAAGTGCGGTCTTGGGGGTTTCCCCCATGAGCAACTTTTCAAGACAGAGGGAAGCGCAAAGGAGCGCAGAGCTTTTTTCGATCATATTTTTTATAATTCCGATGTAAGCGGAAAAGATATAAATTTAATTTTTCGTGGAGAAGGAACTATGCAAGGAACAGCTTTAAGTTGTGAATACGTACTACAAAATGCCAGAAAAATCATCGAAACAGTAGATTACTGTTTTATGATGACTTATGGAGAGTTTGGACAAATTAACGCTAGATTAGTTCAGCATTTAAAACCAGAGCAAGATTTGATCGTTTGGCTGGGAACAAGTAATAAATCTCGTAAGATAGATGATATTTATCGTAATAATAAAATAACACTTGCATTTCAAGATAATGAGAAGCAGGCATACGTTACTATTTTTGGAACGGGATTTGTTAATACTGATATAGAAACGCGACAGAAATATTGGCATGAAGATTGGTTGCCTTTATTTCCCAATGGGCCAGAAACAGAAGATTATGTGTTAGTAAAATTTATTCCTTCTCATCTGGAAATCATGGATTTAAGTCTTGGTATTTTATCACAATACCCTGTAATCTCGGCATTGAAAATAAAGAAATTGGAATCGGGTTGGAGAATCGCTGGAGGTAATAAGTTAGGAGTAAGGAGTTAGGAGTAAGGAGTAAGGAGTTAGGAGTAAGGAGTAATAAGTAAGGGCTGTAACTGAATTTAAATTGAATTCAAAGCCTTATTACTACTCACTACTCACTATTCCCTCCCAAATGGGATTATAATTTTCAACGCCTTAAAAATTGTAGTAGGCGCTAAAGGTAGAATAGTATCGTCAAAACCTCCCACTTGATTGGTTCTTAAAACCCATTCTATAGCTCCTTGTTGGAGAAAAATTTGAGCAGTTTCGTCTTGCGCTCTCTTGGGTAATATGCTTCGCCAACTTCTCAACATATGAACAACAATTGCAATAATATTGTTGTTTTTCTTATTAATTCCAAATAAATCATTGGCATTTTGTTGCCAATCTCCCCGCACAACTCCCAAGGGAGCTAATTGTTTTTCTAAAGCATCTCCTAAAGAAATTAAACCATTAAAATAACGACTTTGTTTATCGTAAGCATGCTTTTGCAACCATTCCCTAATTGTCGAATTAGACTCGACTAATCTTCGTAGATTGTGAATTGTGGAGTAAAGAGCTTGGCTGGAATCTTGAACGCAGGAAGTTGTAGGCGTTACTAATGATACGCCAGTGCCATCACCAACGCGATACCGGGCTGCGATCTCTTGAAGTTCGGAAATAAATTCTTTTAAAGGAGATAATTTAACACCATCAAAATCATAGTCAGTAGTTATCGGCTCGTATTTAACCAAAATATCACTTACGGGACGAGTTCCCAACCAACCCCGCCATAAACAACCCATATAAGCAGCCCAAGTTATACTACCGGAAATTATTCCTTCAGAATTGTGAGCGTAAACTTGATGGTAAACGATATCAAAGCGTAATTCCGACGTAATGCGATCGCGTACTACCTCTGCAATACCGTAGGAAAAGTGGCCCGTAACCGGGAACCAAGTGGGTGCTTCTGCTTTTTCACCGCCGATACCGCCAAATAAATGCATCACCAAGGCTTTATCGCCCAAGCGCCACTCAGACAGTGCAGTTTCTGCATTTATCCCATTCGGTGCTAATAAAACTGTCTGGCAACTTCCTTTTTGTAATTCAGTTTTTGCCCACATTTCTCGGTTGAGATATTCCAAAGCCTCGGTGGATTGGACAATTACTTTTTGTGGTTTGACTTTGGTTAAGATGCGGGGTTCAATAGCTTGTACCACAAAAGTTCCCTTTGCATCAGATGCTCCGTAAATATACCAACCTTGGGAATTAAGGGGCGATTTTTCGATATCTTTATTAGTTGAACGAGCAATGCCCTCTTCTTTTGGTATTTTTGGTACTTGCGGTATGCAAATAACTTCTTCGATTCCCTCATTAAAGTTTCTAGTTGCTTGGTTATAGTGAGAAACTCGAAATAAATCGCCAACTGACTCCAGTCTTGCTTCAATTTTCACTAAACCAACAAAACGCCCAGTAATTTGAATGGGTTCGCAGTCAATAATTAATTGCGTCTCTCCCGTTGCATTTGTTTCCACCCGGGGTTGCAATAGCATAACGCAGACATCATCGAGCGGTCTTGCACCTGCTAAAGATTCTAAAGGATCGACTCCAGAAAGTCCATCCAATCTGAAAGGATGAATGAAACCTGCTTTACGATTTTTTTTAGCTTCCTTGCTCAGGTTTACGTCAAAACTTACCCGTTTGACATATTCTTGCACCTTGATATCTTTACTCCACTTCAACTTCACAATCTCACCCAGCAGATGTAAATGTGATTCGGGGGCGTTTTGTACTTCAAACTCGACAAAACGCTCTTTTTGACGTTCAGCTGGTAAAATTAATCGACCGCTCCATTCTGCTACCGGTTGATAAAGTTGTCGATCGACTCCTTGATTAATGGGATAATAATTTTCATTAAAAAAAGGTAACTCGCTCAATATTTTATAGTGCGATGATTTGTTTGATACAGACTTCTTGAAAAGGAATCGGCATATTATAAAACTAATTGTCAAAAATACTACAAAAAAGATTATTCTCGTCATAATTTTTAATAAATAGTGATAGCCGACGCTGCTCTTTGCCAGTCAATTGAAAAACAGAAAAATTGTGACTTGTATCATCTTAACGTGTAATTTGACGGTGCAATTACTGTATTTTTAACTCACGTAGGAATTTAGAGATAAACCCTGATAGTATGGGGAGGAGTGAGGATGTCTAAGAAATTGACGATTGCAGCATTAAGTTTGCTGTTAACAGCTAGTATGGGTGCCGCGGCTTCAGCAGAAACCGTCATGCAAAAAGTAAAACGCACGGGTGTACTGACAGCAGGAACTAGTAAAGATGCTTTTCCTTTTGCCTATAGAGATAAGCAAGGGCAATTGATTGGTTATTCTGTAGATATGCTTAAACTTATCCAGCAGCAGTTAGAAAAAGAACTGGGTAAAAAAGTTCAACTTAAATTAGTGCCACTCAACACAGATCAACGCATTCCTAATATAGTTAACAGAAAGGTTGATATTGTTTGCGATGCGAGCAGCTTTACCTGGGAGCGCAATCAAGATGTGGATTTTTCTTTTAGCTATGGTGCTACTGGTACTAATCTTTTGGCTAAGAAAGGGAGTAATCTAGGCGATCCCAAATCCCTGATTGGGAAACGAATCGGCGTTTTAGCAAAAACTACAAATGAACAGGCTATTAAGCGGGTACAACCACAAGCCAAATTAGTATATTACAAAGATAGAGAGAAAGCATATGCAGCTTTGCAACAAGGAAAAATAGATGCCTTTGCTTCCGATGGTATTCTTTTAGAAGCATGGTTGGATACAAGACCAAATTTAAAAAATTTTGGAATTGTACCAGATATGCCCTATTCTAGAGAAGGTATTGCCTGTATGGTTCCCGAGAATAATTCCGATTTTCTTGATACAGTGAACTTTACCTTTTACGGGTTCATGCAAGGATTTGTAAATAAAGAAAGTCGATATGTAGCAATATTTGATCGTTGGTTTGGGGAAAAGGGAGCAATTCCTTTAAATGACGATTTAAGAGATTTAGCAGTGGAAACCATGCGATTGGTTATTGATTCCCATGAAGATATTCGAGAAAAATAATCAATCTATTCCCAATAAAGTATTGAAGATTGATTTAATGCAATACTAATATATTTATACCGCTAGATTACTTCAAGTAACCTAGCGGTATACAGGGAACACACCGAACACATTAATAGTTTTCCAGGGAAGGATAACTAAGTAAGTCGGCACAAATAAACCAAGCTATATTACAGCTTGGGTAAATTACCCTCAAACCCTTATTCAAGCTTGCCTTTTGCCTTATCCCAATTACTATTTTCAATGCCAACCTACTTATTTGGTTTTAAGGCAACAAGAATTAACCTGATAAAAATTATTAGAACAAGCAAGTAGGGAAATAAGAATTTATCGACATCATCTCAGAGAAAAATTAGATTATTTGCAAAAAAATCCAGAATTAGTAGCCAAAAAATGTGTGAATATTCCACCCTGAATTGCTTATAAATTAGAAAGTATTGGATTAGTTAAACTGACCGAAAATGGTGCGAATATTAGTAGATAATTATATCTTTTATACTTTTATAAATAGTTGGTTAGTATAGTTGACTAAATATTCGATAAACTTTTATAATATTCAATAATAATCAAAAAAATAAATCAAACTGGAATTGAAATTATAAATTCCGTACCTTTTCCTAATTCCGAATTTACTTTTAAACTACCGCCATGTTTTTCTACAATAATTTGACGTGCTAAAGATAATCCCAAACCAGTGCCTTTTCCAACTTCTTTCGTAGTAAATAAATGGTCAAATATCTTTTGTTTTACTGACTCTGAGATTCCCTTTCCATTATCAGCAATACTAATATTTACAAAATTATCTTGCTCACAAGTTTTTATGGTAATCTTGTTATAACTTGCTTTTATTTGGTTAAAATTAAGTTCTTTGTTTGATTCTTCTAAGGCATCGATAGCATTTGCCAATAGATTCATAAATACCTGATTCAATTGTCCTGGAAAACATTCAACTTGAGGCAAATCACCGTAATTAGTTACTACTTCAATCGCCGGACGTTTATCATTAGCTTTGAGACGATATTTTAAAATTAATAAAGTACTATCAATCCCTTCATGTAAATTAGCGTTGACTTTCTGTTCTGTATCTCCTCTAGAAAAAGTACGCAGACTATTACTAATATTTTTAATCCGATTTATGGCTTTTTGCATTGCATCAAAAATTTGCGGTAAATCTTCGTTCAGGTATTCTAAATCGATATCTTCAGCGTGTTCGCAAATTGTATCGGTAGGCTCTGAATATTCCTGCTGATATAGCTGTATGTGTTCAAATAAATCTTGTACGTTGTCTTTTGCATTGCGGATACTGCCATTCAAGAAACCCAAGGGATTGTTAATTTCGTGAGCAACTCCCGCAACTAAATTTCCTAAAGCGGACATTTTCTCGCATTGAATTAGTTGTGTTTGCATTTGTTGCATTGACGCAAGAGTTTCTCTAAGTTCGACTTCTGTTTTTTTACGTTCGATTACTTCTTGTTGCATTTGCAGTTGAGCATTTCTTAAATTCAAATGTACGTTTACCCTTGCTAAAACTTCTTCTACTTGAATTGGTTTAGTGATATAGTCAATTGCCCCAATTTTCAAACCACCGACTTTATGTTCGGTATCGGAAAGTGCTGTCATAAAAATGATGGGTATATCTTTTGTTTCAGGATTAGACTTGATGCGACGACAAGTTTCAAAACCATCAATTCCCGGCATCATTACATCAAGTAAAATTAAATCCGGTTGGATGTGATGCAGTTTTTTTATTGCTGTTTCCCCATTTCTGACAACAGAAATATCAAATCCAGCGCTGTCTAAGACATCGAACAAAAGACGGATATTATTCGGTGTATCGTCAACAATTAGAATTGAATTAGAAAGCATAATTAAATTTTATATTTTAGATTTTGGATTAAAAAAAATGAGGAGTTAGGAGTTAATAGTTAATAGTTAATAGTTAATAGTTAATAGTTAATAGTTAATAGTTACCAATTACCAATTACCAATTACCAATTACCAATTACCAATTACCAATTACCAATTACCAATTACCAATTACCAATTACCAATTACCAATTACCAATTACCAATTACCAATTACCAATTACC
>JBCCSG010000197.1:0-13418 GCA_039200565.1 Cyanobacteria bacterium P01_D01_bin.50
AGTTGGTAGGTTGGGTTGAGGAACGAAACCCAACAATTCACACTGATGTTGGGTTACGACGCAATATAAATTAATCGATTAACCATCAAATCTTGGAGTGCGTCTAACCCAACCTACTACTACTACTACTAACTACTAACAACTACCAACTAACCTTTAACTTACAACTTCGGTAAAATCTCCGGTAATAACTGCCCAGTTGGTAGGTTGGGTTGAGGAACGAAACCCAACAATTCACACTGATGTTGGGTTACGACGCAATATAAATTAATCGATTAACCATCAAATCTTGGAGTGCGTCTAACCCAACCTACTACTACTAACTACTAACAACTACCAACTAACCTTTAACTTACAACTTCGGTAAAATCTCCGGTAATAACTGCCCGGGAACTTTTGATAAAGCGACATTTTGTCCTTGAATTCCTAATTCCGAGTGGAAGCCACGAATTGTTTTAACTATATAAGTAATAGTGCTTTGATGAGCTTCTGATGATTCATTCATTCCACTCAAAGCTTGTAAATGATTATCTAATGCTTTTTCTAAATATTGAGAACGAATTTTTTTGTCTTCTGTAAACAATTTATCTGTTCCGATCTGATAGTTTGCTAAACCCAAATTATTATGAGTCGCAAACAAATCGAAACTTAGAGATACACCTTTTAATGAATGAGCTAAAGCTAAGGCTTCATCGTAAGCCTCAATACACATTTTCAAAAACTTTAGTTTAGCTTCTTTGTTTGTATCGGGTTGATTTGCTAAATGCCAATAAGCTGTACCGAGATTATTTTGTGTCGCGGCACAAGCAGTGGGAACATTTGCTGCAGTGCGATATTTTAATGCTTCTTTGTAAGCATTAATAGCTGACTGCAAATTTTCTGTTGGTTGTTCGTATTGTGCAAGATTCCAGTAAGCCGTACCAATATTATTTTGAATCATGCCGTATTTCAAGGATTCTTGCTCGGAATTATAGTAAACAATGGCATGATTGTAAGCTTCTACAGCTTGCTTTAAATTTACTACTGGTTGATTGTATTGCGCTAAATGCCAGTAAGCAGTACCTAAATTATTTTGGCAAGCTGCATATTTTAATGGTTCCATTTCGGCAGTACGAAAACGTAGCGCTTCAGTATATGACGTTACTGCCTTTTCCCAGTTCTGTTCTTGATTATCAAAACGAGCTAAATCACCATAAGCCGTTCCCAAATTATTCTGCACTCTAGCATAAGTCTCCGGATGGCTTTCTGGTGAAATCAACTTTAACGCTAACTCATAAAATTCAATCCCTTGTTCTACATAAGCCGGAGCTTCCTGAGAATTGGGTGGCGTGCGGTACAGCATCCAGTAAAGTGTACCTAAATCATTTAATACATCAGGCACTATTGAAGAAGAATCATCATAAGAAATTGATTCTTGATAGGCCAGAATCGCTACCATTAAGTTTTCTAAAGTCGATTCTCCTTGTTCGATAGAGAGTCGATATATATTTCCTAAGCGATAATAAGCAGCCCCTATATCAACTTCCGGGGCATTTTGTGAGTGTAAATCTTCAATTTCTTGTAAAATTTGCTGTACTTGCAAGTTTTGCTCTTGGTCATCAGCGATTGTACTACTGATAGTTGCCAATATTAGCTCAGTCAACTCCTTACTAATATGAGGTAAATCTGATGATGATGGAATATCGCTCGAACTATTTGTGCTGCTAAGTTCGCTTTTTTCCTCCTGCTGGGCGGTTGCAGGAGTAAATATTTCCAATTCCGATAGGGGATTTTCTTGTTTTGGAACAAAGGATTGCGATGGAGACTCTAAAGAATCAGCTGGCGTTTGTGATGGTGGAAAATCTAACTCTTCCCCAAACTCCAAATCACTAGGAGGCGTTGCTAATTCTTCATTTATGAGTGGTTCTTCCACAGAGTCTAAATCAAAACTTCTCCTTACTGCAAAACGTCGTGGCGTACTTCTAGTTTGGGTTGTTGGAGTTGGTTCCCCAGCGAATAAGAATAAACCTGTTCGACAACGCCAAAACTGCGGTGCAGACTGTTGAATTGCACGTAACCACGGCCGCGGAACCCATAGTAGCAAGCTTGATTCTAAAAATCTGCTATCTTTTTTACTTGACAGATGCTGTTCTGTTAAGCGCAGGTAATGTAAAAATAAACGTTGTATGGCCACCGGTTGTCTAGTTAACTGTTCCGTACCCACCATTTGAAATGACGGAATTGGCAAAGCCTTTCCCGGCACATCTTGGGAACCACCAACAACTGGAGGTGGATAATTAGTTAACCATTGATTTATTTGCGCGATGGGATTTGGATCGTTTAAATTCAACCGTAAAGTGACTAATCGCGGATAAGCTGGCGTACTAGCTTCAGAATCCGTAGTTGAAGGCTGATACAAAACCTGTCCTACCGGGTATGCCAAAGTTGAATGCAAGCGAGCCGCCACCTGATTTCTCAGGTTTAAATCATCACATATCGCTATGAAAATTTGTCTTCGCAAACCCAAGGCTAAAGCAAGTTTCAAGCGGTGATATACTTGCCGGTTCCAAGAATTATTATCCGAGTCTACAGTATCCTTTAAGCTCATAGCGGCTCATTATCAGCATGCAGTTTACCTTCCCTTTAGGGATATATACAAGCACCAACCTTAGTTGTGACTATGACTAGTACCGCTATGGGGAAGTCAAAAGTCAAAAGTCAAAAGTCAAAAGTCAAAAGTCTTATATGATAGGATTTCTAACCTTTTGAAACGCGTGCGCCCTAAAGGCCGCACCGTACTAGGATTTTCAAGTGATTAGTCCATTGCTCAGGAAAAATCCGGTCTTTCAGCTTTTACTGAGAGAAAAAGTTCTATTTTATACTTAATGGTCTATGGCATTTTAACAAATAAAAAATCAGGCTCCTAAACGAATTGGAACCTGTTATACCAAAAATAGATAAATTTTTGTTAGAAACTTTTATTAACTAACATTTGACACCGAGAAGGCAATGAAAAACAAGCCGCCAACCAATGCAGCAGAAGCGACTCCTAAAACAATGTAGGTAACTTGTTGTTTCTTATCAGGAGCTTCAGCGCTGTAAACCTTTGGTTCCTTAGCAAAATTATTTAAACGACCGCCTTCTTCTGTGGTATAGGGCATAATCTAAATCCTTTATCTTCTGTTCATATTATTTTACATAAACAGTATAACTACTCTCTTCCAAAAGATATAGTTCCTAAGAATTAAGGAGTTGGTGGTTGGGAGTGAGTAGTGAGTAGTGAGTAGTGAGTAGTGAGCAGTATCATGACTTGTAGGGTGCTGTTAGGGCCTCTCCTATGTACTATTTGAGGTTAAAGTTTTGATAATGCCCTAACGCACCATTCTAATGGCAGTGAGCAGTGAATAGTTAGGAGTTAGGAGTTAAGAGTTAGGAGTTAGGAGTGAGTAGTGAGTAGTTAGAAATAATTTATTCTCCCCCCTCTACCCCCTCTACCCCCTCTCCCCCATCCCCTCCATCTTTAATTAACCGTTCCCGTCAATGGAGAGGAAGCACTGGCATAGTCTTTCACGGGCATTCTACCTGCTAAGTATGCCAAACGCCCGGCGACTGCTGCCATGTTCATAGCGCGTGCCATTGCGGGTGGGTTTTTGGCGAGGGCGATCGCACTGTTAATTAATAAAGCATCTGCGCCCATTTCCATTGCTTGGGCTGCTTCGGATGGAGCACCGATTCCAGCGTCTACTACTACTGGTATATTGGCGTTTTCGATAATAATTTTAATGTTGGCGGTGGTTTGCAATCCTTGTCCGGAACCTATGGGGGCTGCTAAGGGCATTACTGTTGCACATCCTACTTCTTCTAAGCGCTTGGCTAGCATGGGATCGGCGTTGATGTAGGGGAGTACGGCAAAGCCTTCTTTTACTAGCTGTTCTGCGGCTTCCAGGGTGCCGATGGGATCTGGCAGCAAATATTTTGCGTCGGGAATTACTTCTAATTTGACAAAGTTATTGTCTTCTTGTCCGAGAATTTTAGCCATTTCTCTTCCCAAACGGGCAACGCGAATTGCTTCTTCTGCGGTTTTGCATCCTGCGGTGTTGGGTAACATCCAAATTTTATTCCAGTCTAAGGCTTCTGCTAAGCCTTCATGTCCGGGGGCGTTGGTTTGTACTCTACGTACTGCAACTGTCACAATTTTACATTCGCTAGCGGTTACACTTTGCTGCATTTCGGCAATATTTCGATATTTACCCGTACCCGTCATCAAACGAGAGGTAAATTCTTTACCTGCTACGATCAATTTTGAATCTTCAATCGGTAATGCAGTTATCCCGTTTGTTTGTGAAGAGATATTACCGTTGAATAAATTGCTAGAGGTACTCACCATGGCGGTAGATTTGGAAGAAGAGTTGTAGAAGCGTGAATAATGGAAGTGACTCAGCAACGAGTCAGATTTTTCAGAAGATTTCTCAGAAAAAATCAAATCGGCAATTAATTTTGCTGTTATGGGTGTTAGCAGAATACCATTACGATGATGACCGGTGGCAAAAATTAAGTTGTTGCACCAGCTATTACCGAGAATGGGTAATTCATCGGGAGTAATAGGACGAAATCCCCACCACAATTCTTCAATGGGATAATTTTGTAATTGGGGATATAAGCGCATAGCTTGTTGCAACAAACTTTGTATTCCTGTCGGTGTATTTCCAGGAGTAAAACCAATATCTTCAGAAGTAGCCCCAATTATGATTCTACCGTCGCGTCTGGGTACGATGTAGATATTATTTCCATACAATACTCTACTTAAAGGTAATTCCTCAACTGAGGAAGGTACTTTGACGCTCAACATTTGTCCTTTGACTGGACGCACGGGTAAAGGTAATAATTCATTAGACCAAGCACCCGTTGCTAACACGTATATAGAAGCGCGAAGAGTGCCAGCATTGGTTTGTACCCCCGTTACAAGTCCGTGCTGCTGAATAATTCCTTTTACTGTTATACCTTCTTGGATTTCGACACCAAGATTTTCAGCAGCACTTAAAAGTGTTTTAAATAGAGCCTTGCTATCGACTTGAGCATCTTCAGGATACCACCAACCGCCAATTACTTCTTCACCTAATCCCGGTTGGTATTGATGAATTGCGTCTTTATCTAACCAGTAAGCGGGAGAGGATGGGGAGAGGGGGGGATAGGGAGAGGGGGAGATGGGGGGAAGATCCAACTCTATCTCCCTTTGTCCACTTGTCTCCTTGCGATCGTAAACTGGGGCTAAAATACCGCAAGGCCAATAACCAGTATCTAAACCTGTGATTTCTTCTAATTTTTTCGTCCAATCTGGATATAAATATAGGGAACGATTGCACAACTCGAGCATGGTAGCATTGGCAATTCGTTCCGCACAAGGAGCTAACATTCCAGCTGCGGCTGTAGCTGCTGCTGCTTTTTGATCTCGGCTTATCGCGGTGACTTTTGCACCGCGTAGTTTTAGTTCAATGGCTGTTGCTAAGCCGATAACGCCGCCACCAATAATTAAAATGTCACTAGTCATTAGTCAGCTGGTCATTAGTCATTAGTTATTATTCACTAGTAACAAATAACTAATAACCCGTTTTTCATAACTCGTAACTCATCATTGGCTGCAAACACCTAGAATTTACCATAAGGCGCGAATTGGTGCCTTATTTCCAGATGTATTTCCTCCTTGGGCAGTACTATTTGATGGTGTTGTAGAACCAGTGGTTGATGTGTTACCTTGGGCGGTTGTTGTTGGCGCAGTTTGAACAGTTTGTTGGTCGTTATTATTGTTATTCTGGGCAACGTCGTTTTGATTTCCGCTTTGTCCAGAAGCCTCTGGACCAGTAGTATTAACATTAATATTCGCTGGAAGGACTTGGGATTCTCTCTTTCTGGGAGTTTCTGCTTTGCGTCCATCCATGGGGAAGTTGATACCCAATAATGTACCTAGCAAAATTGCCAAGCCTCCTGCCATCAAAATTAACGGTGTCCATCTACCCATTTGTATTTTATCTCCTAATAAACCTAGTGGTATTTTTTCTTACTTTTTGATATTCCAATTTTCCTTACCTCTAAATTAACCTTTTGAGCAAGGTAAACAATTTTTAAGTTAGAAAAATGGAAGTTGTCGCAACGAATGTATTTGAACGATACAGTGATTGAATCTGTAAAAAGAGCAAAATTACTAACAGTTAATTTTAATTACTTTATTCACTGCCGTTATAAAGGTCAATGCCATTTTGCTATATGACAAAATTTTAGCTTTAGCTCGGGAACTGTAACGTCTGTGTTTGCATAAATAATATTGTCCTAGATTGAGCTAAAAGAGCAGGCATCTGACGTTACCAAACTAGCTTTTTATTGTTGTATATCGACACATTGACGAATTACAAATTTTTCTACTCTCTATTATTATGACCGCAAATTCCTCACACCAACTTTGGATATATGACACTACGCTACGAGATGGTACTCAGCGTGAAGGTTTATCGGTTTCCCTAGAAGATAAATTACGCATCGCGAGGAAACTAGATGATCTGGGAATTCCTTTCATTGAAGGTGGTTGGCCAGGGGCTAACCCTAAAGACGTACAGCTTTTTTGGAAGTTGCAAGAACAACCACTCAAACAAGCGCAAATTGTTCCCTTTTGCTCGACTCGACGACCAAACAAATCAGCAAGTTCCGAACAAATGTTGCAAGCTATTCTTGCTGCGGGTACTTTATGGGTAACTATTTTTGGCAAGTCTTGGGATTTACATGTCACCGAAGGTCTAAAAACTACTTTAGCCGAAAATTTAGAAATGATCCGCGATACGGTTGAGTATCTTCGCTCTCAAGGTCGTCGCGTTATATACGATGCCGAACACTGGTTTGATGGTTATAAGCAAAACCCCGATTATGCTTTACAGACTATAAAGACAGCCATTGATGCCGGTGCTGAATGGTTGGTTTTATGCGATACCAATGGTGGAACTCTACCCCACGAAGTTTCACAAATCGTTACCGATGTAAAGATAAGTTGTCCTCAAAATATTCAACTGGGTATTCACACTCATAACGATTCAGATACAGCGATCGCCAATGCTTTAACTGGTGTAATGGCAGGAGTCAAGATGGTACATGGTACAATTAATGGTTATGGCGAACGCTGCGGTAATGCCAATCTTTGTTCTTTGATTCCCAATTTACAGTTAAAGTTAGGTTATGAATGCATTGCAGATAACCAGCTATCAAACCTTGCACAAACCAGTCGGTTTGTCAGTGAAGTAGTTAACCTCGCTCCTGACGAACACGCGCCTTTCGTAGGGCGTTCGGCTTTTGCTCACAAAGGAGGTATTCACGTATCGGCGGTGCAAAAAAATCCCCTTACCTACGAACATATCCAACCAGAGAAAGTCGGAAATTGTCGCCGCATAGTAATTTCCGAACAAGCCGGAATCAGCAATGTTATAGCTAAAGCCCGTGGATTTGGCATTGAACTTGATAAAAATCATCCAGCCACCCAGGAAATATTACAACGCCTCAAAAAATTGGAAAGCGAAGGATATCAATTTGAAGCAGCAGAAGCTAGTTTTGAATTATTAATGCGCGAAGCTTTACAAACTCGTCCCTCATTTTTTCAAGTTAAAGGCTTTCAAATCCACTGCGATTTGGGAAAAGGTTTAGAAACTACTAAAGCCCTGGCAACTGTAAAGGTGGCTGTTAAGGATGAAGATATTTGGGAAGCAGCCGAAGGAAATGGACCAGTTGCAGCGTTGGATGCCGCTTTACGCAAGGGTTTGGTAAAATTCTATCCCCAGATTAAGACCTTTGAACTAACAGATTACAAAGTCAGAATTCTCAACGGAGATAGCGGAACTTCAGCTACAACCCGCACAATGGTAGAACTAGGAAACGGAAGGCAGCGTTGGACAACTATAGGAGTTTCTAACAATATATTAGAAGCTTCTTATCAAGCTGTAGTAGAAGGATTAGAATATGGTTTACTCTTGCACTCGCAATTGAATTCAGGAGTAATTCGTAACTGGTAATGGTATTGGGTATATGAGATGGGGGGATGGGGGATAGGGAGATGGGGGGATGGGGAGATGGGGGGATGGGGAGATGGGGAGTTACTAATACTTCTTGCTACTCACCACTCACTACTCACTACTCACCACTCACTACTCACTACTCACTACTCACCACTCACTACTCACTACTCACCACTCACTACTCACCACTCACCACTCACCACTCACCACTCACCACTCACTCCTAACTATTTAAATTACTTATCAAAAATTATTTAAGCCTACATTGCCAATCCCAGACAAAAAATTAACAATACTCTCACACCTATTTCACGATTGGCTAAGCAGGCTTTAAAACTGATTCTTGACTCAAAGGGGGGGTATTCTAGGAAAATCGATCGCAATATCAGGAGTTAAGCGAAACTTTCCCACGCTTGTGCTACTACTTGACTCAACCAGCGACGTTGTTGCTTATCAAGTAAAGCATCTTCCGCTAAAAGTTGTGAAGTTAATTCTTCTAATGATTGTCCTTTGGCGCGGACTAATTTTATTACCCCCGCGATCGCCACAGCAACCAGTTCCTCATCAACCGGCTGTTGTCTCATTGCAAAAATTTCTTGGGGGTTGTCTGGGATGGGATAATTCATGGCGTGTGTGAATAATTAAAGGAACAAAAAACTTGCGAACTCTTAAACTTTCTTTACAGAATATTTATTCAAGTGATAGGGCGGAGTTTACCGTGATTTACTACTTTCTTAAATCTGTCTTAATGAGTAGATTTTTGGGAGATTGCCACCAAAAATGAAAGAAATTCTTTATTTAGAAATCCCAACGAGCGATACTGCAGCAGTTAGAGACTGGTTGCAATCTGAATTTAAGCCGGGAACTTTTGACAAAATATTAGCGTCCGATGGCATTCGCTTGAAGTCGTCTGATACTACATCTGTTGTTTCAGATATTACGGAAAAGTTACCAAACGAATTATCCGTATTCCTGTGGAATGTGCAAAGAACCACCTATTTAAAGGTGTTTCGCTGGGGCAATAAGTTTCCACAAGAGAAACAGATATTACAAAAGCTGACTAATTCAATCCGCGATCGCTTTCCTTATGATTATCCGGAGCCACCCGCAATTGATTTGTCGGAGCAATCAATTTTTGAAGCCTTAGCTGCTGATTATCCTCTTACCGTTAAGTATTTTCAGAAAATGCCTAACGGAGAATATGATTTAAAGCGTGCTTACTGGTGGGAACAACGTTGGCGTGAAGGTGTAAGAAATCCCCAGGAGCCACGAAAGGTTTTGTTTTCACATGAAGAAGTTGTGGGTGATGGGGAGAAAAAAGAATTCCCTTCCTCTTCTACCTATGACCTAATTTACATTGGCGGTGCATTGGGAGTTATCCATGCAGCGGTAATGGCGCAACTAGGCTACAAAGTACTTTTAGTGGAACGTTTACCTTTTGGAAAGATGAATCGGGAGTGGAATATTTCCCGTTCGGAAATTCAAAGTTTGATCGATTTGGGCTTGCTGACTTCTGATGAAGTGGAATCAATTATTGCCCGAGAGTATAAAGACGGATTTAATAAATTTTTTGATGCTTACATCCCAGATAAACTTAAAGCACCAATTCTACATACACCAAAAGTGCTAAATTTAGCGCTAATCTCAGAAAAATTACTGGGTAAATGTGGTGAGAAACTGCAAGCTGCTGGCGGCGAAATTTTGGATGAAACCGAGTTTATCAAAGCAGATGTTTATCCATCTCAAATTGTTCTTACTCTGAAGAATTTACCATTACAAACCGAAAAACAAGTTAGTGGAAGATTGCTAATAGATGCCATGGGAACAGCATCGCCGATTGCCTGGCAATTGAACCCCAAACGTGCTTTTGATAGCGTATGTCCAACTGTTGGGGCAGTTGTAGAAAGCGGATTTGAGCCTCAAGTCTGGGATTCTCAATACGGCGATGTTCTTAACAGTCATGGGGATATTTCCCGGGGAAGACAGTTGATTTGGGAATTATTTCCCGGAGAAAACGAAGAACTGACAATTTACTTATTTCACTATCACCAAGTAAACCCAGAAAATCCCGGTTCCTTACTGGAGATGTATGAAGATTTTTTCACCATTTTGCCAGAGTATCGGCGCTGCGATATGGACAAACTAGTGTGGAAAAAGCCGACGTTCGGATATATACCCGGACATTTCAGCCTTGGAAGTAGCGATCGCACTGTTGCTTCTAATCGTGTAATAACCGTTGGCGATGCAGCATCGCTTCAATCTCCCCTTGTATTTACTGGTTTTGGTTCGTTAGTACGCAACCTCAGCAGATTAACGGAACTTTTAGACACCGCGCTCAAACATGACTTACTTTCTGCAAAGCATTTGAACCAAATTCGTGCTTTCCAAAACAACATTGCCGTAACGTGGATGTTTTCCAAAGGAATGATGGTTCCCACGGGTAAATTTATACCACCAGAACGCATCAATGCCATGTTGAATAACTTCTTCGGGTTGTTGGCAGACGAACATCCGGAAGTTGCAGAAAACTTTATCAAAGACAGATTCGATTTATCAACCTTTAACGAATTAGCATTGAAAGCAGCGAATAAAAATCCGGCATTGTTACTGTGGATTTGGGAACTTGCGGGGGCAAAAGATTTACTGAGATGGGTTGGGAGCTATATCGACTTTGCTCGTCATAGTTTAGTTAGTGCTTTATTGGGTAAATGGTTTGAGGGATTTATCCGTCAGATGCAGCCAAACTTAGAATCTCGGTTTCCTGGGTTGTGGTTGCGACTTTTGGCGATTAATTATGCACTGAGCGCCGGTAAACCACTTTCCCAAAAGCAAGATTATCAACCCAGAGTAGAAAGCGATGGGTTGACAGTTAGGAATTAGGAGTTAGTTGTTAATTGTTAGTGGTTAGTAGTGTAGAGACGTAGCATTGCTACGTCTTATTGTAGGGTGCGTTAGACGGAAGTCGTAACGCACCAAAATTTATCAGCACCAAATTAAGCTGTAAATTATATAGATTAAACTGAAACCTAGTTTATATCTTAATAAACTCCCAACTCCCAACTCCGCGAGTTCCCAACTCCTAACCCCTAACCTTTAACTCTTATCTTCATCTTTTTTCTGATTAAACTTTGGTAATTCCACAGATGCAAAAGATTTTCGCCCTTTGGATGGACGTTTGGGGTAAATTAAGGGCGAAGGAGAATTACTATGAGAATCTGTATCCCTGAGTGTTTCAAAAGATGAAGTATTTTCCGACACATCAAAAGCTGGATAATCGGAAACTTCTTCCCAATAATCTTCTAGCTCATAAGTATTATTTTCATTCATGGATGAGTTAAAAGTTGTCATTTGCTCATCCTCACAGTCGGAACTTTGAGAAGTATCAATATTATCATCATTATTAGTTTGACTGGGTTCCACCATCGGTTCCCAAGCGGAAATTATAGTTTCTGAGGTTTCTGCATCCTGCTTTTGGTGGGGATTTGGTAATTCAGATTCGGTTTGAGAAGCAAAAAATGTTTGGATAACGCTATCTAATTTTTCTTCTAATTCCGATGAATCTGACGGGGAAACAACTTCTTGTGCAGCTAATTCTTCATCTTTTTCCGAATCTTCTGTTTGAGTTTCGGGAACATCTTTGTTAGTTTCTATATCGTTATTAGCTGAAAATTCCCAAGTAGAAGATTCTTCCTCAATTGGATTTTCACCGTTAGTAGATGCTTCGGTTGTGACAATCTCTTCCCAAAGATCGTTTTGTGTTTTGTAAGATTCTGGGGGTGCTGACCAAGGTTTAATCGGCTGTATACTACTTAAAGATTGAGTCAATTGTGAATTATTTTTTGTAATATCGGGGAAACTGCTGCCGTCATCAAGGTGATCGTAACCAGGAATTGATGTTTCCAAACTTTTTTCTAAAGCAGCTTTAAATTGTAAAGTTTGGCGCTGCTGTCGCTTGAGTCTAGTACGTAACTCCCGACAAACGTTTTCTGATTGCGATAAAAGATGGGATTTTTCGCTGTATTTAGTTTGTATTGAACTACATTCGCGCTCTAACTGAGCAAGACGTTGCTGGCTAAGTTCAAGTTGCGCTTTATATGAGGAAGCTAAACTTTCTTGACGTTGAACCTTTTGTACGGTGTTTTCGATTTGTTCAAACAAAGATTGTATCTGTGCCTGAGCAGCATTTAGCTCCTGAGTTTGTTGTTTGAGCATCGATTCTGCAATAGTTGAATGCCTCTTTTGTCGCCCTAAAGCTGCTTCCGAATCACTTAAAGCCGCATTCAATTCTTCTACTTGTTCGTATAGTTTGTTATTAGCAGCGCGTAATTCCTCATTTAATTCCAGAAGTTGCTGAAATTCATGATTAATTATTGCTTGTTGCTCGGCGTTAGGCTCTGCAACCCACTCATCTTCAAGAGGATTTTCTTCTAAGTTAGTTTCCTCATCTAACTGAGGTAACTGATTGAATTGAGAATCAATAATTACTTCTACCGAATAATCAATATCTTCTACAACTTCCTCTTCTGGGGAGGAATTCATAGTTTGATTGGGCGGTGCTTCCTCGGCGAAAGCTGGTGGTAGCAAAAATTGTTTCTTTGCTTTATTTTCACCAGCCAAAATAGAATGGAATGGATTAGTTGCCCCAGCAGACGACTGCGGCAAATCAATAGAATTTAAATTTTGAATATAAGCCCCATCATCTGGGGTTTGAGCTTCATGCATGACTCTTCACCCACCAGCTTCAGTTTAAAAGCAGACACTACAGTATATTTCTTCATCGTTTAGATCGCATTCCGATCCACCATTAACTAGTTTTAAGCGAATCCGAATGCCACCCTCAATAAATTAAACGACAAAAATTTTAAGTCTTCTTCGAGTACATTTTGAGTCAATGATGCTGTCTTAACAAACTCTCCTCCTCAAAGCAAGGCATAATTTCTCCCGATGTTAGCGATCGATAATCGGTAAGTAGTTGTTTTTGAGCTTTTGACGCACAAAATGGAATTTGAAAAATACTTGCAAATTCTATGTAAACCCAAACAATCGTATTCAAACAGTGATTTTTAAGTTACTGCTCTACCCAATTGCTTTTATAAATTTTGACTCTATCTTCTAATGTAGCAAATTACTCCCCTTTGTCAGCAAGTAAGAATCCTAACAGAGAGAATTTACATTTATGTGGAAAAATTGGGCACAAGGGCATGAGGCATTGGAAATTTGAGGCGATTTAAACCTCTTACCTCTTACCCTTTACCTTTCAAGGTAGCCATCGGGGATAAAATCCGACTAAAGGAAGTTTTTCGGGTTTTAATTCTGAGCTTACCTCGCCATCCTCAAGGGGCAATAATGGCATTAACCACAAACGACTTGTGCTAATTTCTTGTCCGTCAT
>JBCCSG010000198.1:0-13384 GCA_039200565.1 Cyanobacteria bacterium P01_D01_bin.50
ATTACCCATTACCAACTACCAACTACCAACTACCAACTACCTATGCCCAATCAAAAATCCAAAACCCATCAAACCTAATAAACCAAATATCAAACTTGGCTCGGGTACGGATTTACTTGGATTCATGGCAGAAGCAATTGGAAGCTGACGAATTGTAAAGGAATCAAAATTGTTTGCTTCTAAGTCATCGGGAAGCGCAATTGAAAAGCTAAAATCAACGCTTTCGCCTGGTGCAACGGTACCATCAAACCAGTTCAAATTAAAAGATCCGTCGGCTTTGACTTGAGAAAATTCTGACGAAGTAGGTTGAGCGCCATCAAAAGTAGGAATTGCAGTGCCAGTAGGTAATAAAATTACCGCAGGGGATGCGAAGTTATCTTCACCAAAGGGATTATTGGATTGAAAACCAATTGCCATATTAAAACCTTCCCAGTTGGAATCGGTACTATTGACAACTGTTTCATTAAGTAAATACTCTGTAGTTCCACCAGAAGCTTCAACAAATAATTTAGTGTCGATGGGAGCTATTTCGCGGAAGGTTTTAGGAGTACAGGATAAACCGGGAAAGTTATTAATTTGATTGCCATCGCTATTGGGAAAAGGCGTATCTACAATAGTTTGCACCTCAGTACAGAATACATCCCCTTGACCTGCGCCCCCAGGAGGACTGATGCTATCAATAATCCTCCCTTGTGCCGTGCTGCTAAATGTTAAAGATATAGTTAAGGTCGTTGCCAGAGTTTTAATAATTTTTTTCATGAATTATGAAGTTTATCTTCAAAATATGTTTGATTTTGATGGTATTCGCCCAACACAAAAAATACCAGTTATCTCAGTATTTACTTCATAAATCGTTTAATAAACATGAAGTAAAGATAAAAAGGTTCGTAGTAAGTAGGTGGGCGTTGAAAATCGTAATTAGGGCAAGAGAGTAGCGAGTAGGGAGTAGGGAGTAGCGAGTAGCCCTGCGGGTTCAACAGTTTGCTTATGCCGGGGAACCCTTATCTCCTGGCGGAGACGCTTCGCTAACGGCAACAGCGAGTGGGGGAAACCCCCAAGACCGCGCTGCCTCACCACCGCAACTGTTTCACGAGTAGCAATAAGGGTTTGAGGGTAATTTACATCTTGTTACATAGCTCGGTTTATTTGTGCCGACTTACTTAAGAACTTTAGTTCTCTAAGGGCTAAAGCCGCTTACTACAAACAAAAGTCAAACTAGACGCAATTTAAAAAGATGAATTTACAACAACCGCTTACCGAAGAAACTTTTACCCAGGGTTTAAAAGAGCTTGCTAATAGAGACAAAGATTTTGCTGAGGTAATTAATAAATGGGGAAATCCGCCGAGACGGGAAGAAGAAGCGGGTTTTTCGGGATTGGTGCGGACAATTTTAGGACAACAGGTTTCCGTTGGCTCTGCAAGCGCTACCATGAAGCGTCTGTGTGAAACTGTCGCACCATTGACACCGGATAATTTGCTTAAATTTGATGATGCTCAATTAAAAGCTTGTGGAATTAGCCGTCAAAAAACAACTTATATCAAAGAATTGGCTAACGCCCTTAGCTGTGGAGATTTAGATTTACAAAAATTAGCAGTTGCTGACGACACAACCATCAGAAGCCAACTCAAAGCCATCAAAGGAATTGGCGATTGGACGGTTGATATATATTTATTGATGTGCTTACAACGTGCCGATGCCTTTCCTAAAGGAGATTTGGGAGTAATTATTGCATATCAAAAGTTGAAAAAACTAGAATAGGTAATAGGTAGTAGGTAATAGGTAGTAGGTAACTCCTAACAACTACCAACTAACAACTACCAACTACCAACTACCAACTACCAACTACCAACTACCAAATACCAACTACCAACTACCAACTACCAACTACCAACTACCAACTACCAACTACCAAATACCAACTACCAACCACCAACTACCAACTACCAACTACCAACTACCAAATACCAACTACCAACTACCAACTACCAACTACCAACTACCAATCCCCAATTTTTTTATGAACGAACCAATATTTACTGCGGAAGCTGCGGAAGCTGCTTTGCAAAGTGAGGATAATCAAATCCGCTACTATGCTGCTTGGTGGTTGGGAAAGCATCAAGTACAAGAAAGCTGTGGGGCTTTGTGTGAAGCTTTGTTTGATGAACGCTATCGCATCCCGTCGGGGGGATATCCTTTACGCCGTCAAGCTGCACGGGCATTAGGACAATTAAAAAATCGATCTGCTGTAGAAGTATTAATTCAAGCTTGTGAATGCGATGATTTTCGTTTGCGAGAAGCAGCGATTCAAGCTTTAGCTGCTATCGGCGACAAAAGGGCGATCGCTCCTTTATTGAAGATGATGCAATCCAATAAGCAGCAGCCATATGAAGCTTTGATTGAAGCACTTGCTACTTTAAAAGTTGATTCATGTCGTTCTTTAATTGAACCTTATTTAAATAATTCTTCTGAAAGAATCCAATGCGCCGCAGCACGGTATTTCTATCTTATGACTCAACAACCGCAATACCTCGAACGCATTCTCAAATTTCTCAACCACGAAAATATGTACCTGCGTTGGGCAGCAGTTTTTGATTTAGGTGCGGTTGCACATCATCAAGCAGTAGAAGCCATTCTTACGGCTACAGTTCCTAATAGTTTGAAGCTGTTAAATTTGAAACGAATTTTAGAAACTTTAATACATAGCGATACCCCCCAAAAAGAAACATCTCAATTAGTTTTTCAAGCAATTGATGATTTATTGATTCAGGTTTAATGGGAATTCGGAATTGGTAATTGGTAATGGGTAATTGGGGATTGGGCATGGGGACAATGGATAATTTTGAATTCCCAGGCTATTTGTTAACTACTCACTACTCACTACTCACTACTCCCTACTCACTACTCACTACTCACTACTCACTACTCCCTACTCCCTACTCCCTTTCCCACGCACCGGAATTATCCCTTAGTCTGCAAAAGCATTTATCAACACCTGAATCAATGTCATTTTGTCCATGTCATCGAGGGTAATAGTATCAACTATGTCAAATTTGGCACCTAGTCCTTGCAATTCATCGTCCCAAGATTTGAGGAATTTACTTACCTGTGGTTGATATCCTACTTGAATAAAGGAAATTCCTAACTCTTCATTCCGATCCATCTTGTGAGTAGCATTGATAATCGCTTCACTTACTCCAATACGATTACAAGATACGCCATCAGTTATGACTAAAATGGTTTCTCCCGATTCTTTTGTTTCACCATTAGCTTTACGCTGAAAGTAATTATTAAAAGCATCTTGTAAAACAATTAGCAAATTAGCGCCACCTTGCGGTTGATTTTCCTGAAAGATTTGTTCAACTTTGGTGGATGTTACACAATCGTAACGTTGAAAAGATTCGGCAAACATATAAACTGTAATGCCGTCTGGATCTAGTTTTTCACACTTTCTTGCTAAAGCTAAAGTATATTTTTGAGCAGCCATCCATCGAGTTTTTCCTTCTGGATAGTCGGAGGTTGCCATACTGCCGCTAATATCTATAATTATGGTATAGTCGCGATTTATTAAGTAAGAGCTTGCATCAGAGATAGAATCATTTTTTGTTTCAACAAATTTTGCGAGTTTCTCGTCGTCTGATAAAGTATTTGAATGTATATATGTTTGGCTATTGACACTTTTATGTACTGTCATATTTGGCAAGCTCCCCTTTTGTCAATCGGCTACAGTTTTAGAGTTCCCAAACAATCTAGTTAAATTAACACCATTTTATTTATTGAAATTCCCGTAGCGATCTTTCAAACGAACTGTATGCAATTACGTCCTGCTAATTTAGCTTTATATAACATCTCATCCGCAGTAGCAATCAAATTTTGAGGTGATTTCTTCAACTGAGGAATAGTCGAGGCTACTCCTAAACAAACGGTGACGCAGTGACTGACATCTGATTTGATGTGAGGAATATTTAAAGATTCGACTCTTAAACCAATTCGCTTGCTTAAATGAATAGCCCCTTTTAGAGAAGTATTTGGTAGGAGGATAACAAACTCTTCACCACCATAACGAGCAGCTAAATCGGCAGGGCGTTTGATGGCTGATTTTAAAACAGTAGCAATTTGACGCAAGCATTCATCTCCTAATTGATGTCCGTAAGTGTCGTTATAACTTTTAAAGTAATCAACGTCGCACATTATTAAAGATAAAGAAGCTTGTTCTCTTGATAAACGTTTCCATTCTTGCTGTAAATAATAATCGAAGTAGCGACGATTTGCTAATCCCGTTAAACCATCAGAATTAGCTAGTTTTTGTAATTGCTGATTGGTAATTTCCAATTTTTCAGCTATTTCACGATAATGAGTCTCGCTATTACTTAATGCTATTTCCATTAACCTGCACTGCCGTATTTCTTTCTCCAAGGATTTATTTTGCTGTTGGAGTTGCAATGTTTGTTCGTTGACTGTTTGTTGCAAAGTCTTAATTAAGGCTTGCATTTCTAATGGATCTAAAACTCGCAGTAAACTACTTTGGGTAATAATGCCGCATAATTTACCCTGGGAATCAACTACAACTAACCTGCGGATATTGTACTGCTCCATTTTTTGATGAGCAAACCATAGAGTGTCGTTGTCTTTAATTGGTTTGAGAGGCGCACTCATCACTTCTTTCGCTGGAGTTGAGGAAAAATCCCAGCCTTGTGCCCGTAATCGTACTATATCAATTTCTGTGAGAATCCCGACTGGAACATTGATATTTTCAGTATTTGTTTCAGTAATAACGACACAGCTAATTTTATTTTTAGCCATCAGAAGGGCAATATCCAAAACATTTGTGAGTGGATGAGCCTGAATTACCTGAGTTTCCATCAACTCAGAAACTAACCTAAACCTGAGCATATCCGCTGGCTTGAAAACTTTGCGAATTGATTTAGGAGTCACAATACCAATTAACTGCTGAAGCTCGTTTAAAACAGGTAAATGGCGAATTCGGTGACGACGCATCAAATTCAATACCATAAAGATATCAGTAACTTGGTACGCAGTAACTGAAATTAACTTTTTTGACATGACATGAGCAATGTTTAATCCAGCACTTTTCTGATTTTGTGCCGTCATTCTGACTACGTCTCTTTCTGTGAAAATACCAACTAATTTTTGCTTTTCTATTACTAGAACACAGCTAGCTTTAGTTTGACTTAATAGGGAAACTACATCTCGAACTGATACATTAGCCTCTACTGTAAGAGGTTGAACATCAATAGCTTTACTTAAAGGAAACTCTGACTCTAAAGCCATATGTGTAATACAGACACACCCAGATCCGATACTAACTCAAGCTCACAGCAATTAAATCATCAGACATATCGAAGTTGGCAGTTACATTTTGCACGTCGTCTAAAGATTCTAGAGTATCAATTAACTTAATCAGCATCCGTGCTTGTTCTGAGTCGGTGACATCTATGTTGTTACTAGGAATCCAGCGCAATTCTACATCGGTAATATCAAAGCCTTCTCGTGTTAGTGTTTGATTGAGGTTTTCTAAATCTGTGACTTCTGCTATCACCTCAGCCATAGTATCTTCAGTCATCTCGTAAAATTCTGCACCACCTTCGAGGGAAGCTTCAAGAAGTTGTTCTTCGCTGGTGACATCTTTAACAATACAAACACCCTTTTGCTCGAACATCCAGCTAACACAACCTGTTTCCCCGAGATTACCGCCATTTTTGCTAAAAGCAGTTCGTAAATCGGCAGCGGTACGATTGCGATTATCCGTCAGTGCTTCAATCAATATTGCTACACCACCGCTTCCGTAACCTTCGTAGCGTATCTCCTCGAGTTTTGCGCCATCATCGGCAAAGGTACCCGCACCTTTGCCGATCGCCCGTTCAATATTATCATTAGGAATACCTGCGGCTTTGGCTTTTTCGATGGCGGTACGGAGTTGAAAGTTACCTGCTGGATCTGGCACTCCATTTCTTGCTGCAACAATAATTGCCCGGGATAGTTGAGTAAAGGTTTTACCTCTCTTTGCGTCTACACGCGCCTTCTGACGCTTAATATTTGCCCATTTACTATGTCCTGCCATAAGCCAAACCTGTCTCTATCGATTCAACAACTAAGATATATATTTTTCTCTAAAGTTTACTGTAGCAAAGCATTTATCTTCCAAGGCAAGGTTTTGGTAACTAAATTCCGGATAATGGGGTTTAATCGCCAATTTCAAACTAATACGTTCCTAAATCCAAAAGTTATCAATCCCAATATTATCATCACCATAATTAAATACAATATCCGAGTTGTTTGTTCAGCCTTTGTCAATATTTCTTTGTAAGAAAGCTGATGATTTTGAATGAGAAAGAAAGCTGGTGGATTAAATAAAAATGGTAATATTTTACTTAATGAAAGTCGTACCAAAAAATTAATACTCCACAACTGCTTACGAATCGGAGCTTGATTATACTGCCAAGGATAACCTACTTGCATTAGACGTATTAAAGCTTTGGTATCGGCAAGTCGTAATGATTCATACAAAGGTAAAGCATCAGAAAGATTGTTATCGCTTTTTTCTAATGCATCATTAAGGGTATAAACGTCTTCTAAGGCTGAGTTTACACCTTGTCCTAGATCGGGAGGAAAACTGTGAATTGCGTCTCCAAGAAGGACTATAAATGCTTCATTGTTTAATTTTGAATAGAATCCATTACAGCATTGAGGGATAGGAAATGAACCGCCTTCACTTAAAGCAAATCTTTCGGCTTCTTGAGATGAAACTATTTTGTCTATGGGTAATTGCGGAAAGGATTTATTTAAAAAATTATACATCTCCTCACCGTTTTTCAAACTCCAGATATTATGGTTTGGTTTAGTAATAATATTGGCACTACGAACTTCATCTGGATTTTTTACGGGTAATAATCCTAGAGATATCTTATTTTTCCGATCTTTCAATTTACTACGAATAGCATATGCCATTTCACTAGTAGTAGGTTCTTCACCTTTTTCATCTAAAGGGAACTTTGGCGGTAAGGTTAATATTTTGTATCTTAATCCGGAACTTGGTGAGGGGAAATAGTTCATATCAAATTTGCTTGATGATGATTCATCCCACTGTTTCAGAGTATTTCTGACGATAGAATTAATTCCATCGCATCCTACTAAGAGAAAAGGTTCAAAGTTAATTGTTTCACCATGTTCGATTTTGGCGTTCGCTACTAATTTTTCAAATTTACCATCATCACCAATTATTTTATTAATTTCAACACACTTTGCATTAAAAATTACATTAATAGAGTCTTGCCAATTTTGTTCTATCTCTTCATAAAGTAAACTCACAAAAGTCTTACGCGTTATCCAGTAAGCGGCTTTTCTATTGGGGTCTACAATTGGTAATTTGAATGTTTTACGGCTTCCATTTGCGGTAATTTGAGTTAGATAAAAATCTGTACTTGGAACACCATTTTTGGATAATTTTTCGGTAATTCCTAGGTAATCAGTAAACTTTTGACCGCGACCATCGATTAAGTAATTAAACGATTTATCAGGTTCGTAATAATCTGCTTCGGGACGTTTTTCTAATACTGTAATATTTTTCCATCCGCGTTTAGCTAACATTAATGCTGAGGCGAATCCTGCTGGTCCACCTCCGACAATTAATATTTGAAGATCGTGATTAATTTCTTTCATTTATTTATTTTGATTGAGACATTACTCGCAATTTCTCAATTTCTAAAAGTTCAAAAAATTATTTTTTTAGTATTATTACTGGTTTCAATAAGTTTGGGGTATTTTTTAATACTTAATATATCCATAAAAACTTTATTTTAAGATTTTACTATAACCAACCGAACAAATGAGCAAAAAAAAATTATATTGGGAGCCCTTGACAAAATTTTGCCTGGGGTTGGAAGCTTCAGTATTGTGCATCGGATTGACTTTAGCACCTTGCCATGGAGTTTTGACTCAGGAAGTTGACAATAGTGGTGATATTAAACAGTATTTGGGGATTTTAAGTAATTCTTCTCAACGAAAACGGGCTAATTTTCGTTTAAAGCAAATAATTGATTCGGAAGATGTAGAACAGGTTTTTGTACACTTAAAGGATAAAAATCCTCGAATTCGAGGAGGTACAGCAGCAGCATTGGGAAAATTTCCCGAAAAGGCGGCATTAGTAGTTCCAAAATTAATTCGGGTTTTGCAAGATGAAAACTCACAAGTTCGTGCAAATGCAGCTTATGGTTTGGCACGTATCGGTTCAAAAGCACAATTAGCACTTCCAGCACTCATCGAAGCCTTATCTTTTGAGGAATTAAATACAGCTATTTCCACTTTGGAAGGAGCTTTAAAAATTATACAAGACTCCCAAGATAATTTTGAAAAAAGGCAAAAAGCACGGATAAGTCGTTCGCTTTTTGCCATAAAAACAGAGAAAGATTCGCGTATTTTAGCTATAGCTTTGGAATGGGTAGGAAAAAATCCTTGGTTAGCTACAATTATTATTTATTTAATCTTCTTCCCTTCATTGTGGATGAGTTTATTATGGATACGTCCTTTATGGTTGCTCAAAACTAATAATATTCTGCAACCTTTGAGCAATTTACAATTACCAGAAGCTTTAGGTGGTTGGACAATATCGATACCCGGTTTAATATTTTTAAGACCATTTATATATCGTTCGCGAGTACTTGATACTTGGGTAGAAACATATATTAAAGTAGCACAAGAAAGCTTTTCCCAAAAAAAAACTGTTAGTACCTGTTTAGATCGAATTCCGATTCCGGTTATTCTCGATGGTAAAACAGTTACCAATTTATCTGCTGAAGATTTACAAGCAAGTTTTGATAAGAAACTTACTAATATTCTGATTTGGGCAGAAGGAGGCGCTGGTAAAACTAGTTTGGCTTGTCAAATAGCAAAAATGGGGATGTCGGATGATAGAAAACAACGTCTTTGTAAACACAAAATGCTACCGATTCTGATCGAACAAGAATTGGATTTTGATGTGGTAGAAGGCGAACAACCTTTTATAGAAACTGTTGCGGGACAATTACAAATATTAATTGGCGAATCAGAAGCAATTCCTAATAGATTTAATTTAATCGGTTTTATGAATAAATTAAAATCGCAATTATACAAGCTGTAATACTAAGTCTGGATAAATGCTTTAAAACCTCACCCCCCTGTGGCAACCTCTCCAGGAATTCGGAGAGGGTTGGGGTGAAGTTTTTTAACAAAGACAAAAAGTTAGTACCAAAATAATATTAAGCCAGTAACGCCGCTTTTACTTTTCCAAAACGCCGTTCTCTATTTTGATAACTTAATAATGCTTGGTGAAATGCCTCTCGGTCAAAATCTGGCCATAAAACATCAGTAAAATACATTTCTGTATATGCCATTTGCCATAGTAGAAAGTTACTTACACGCTTCTCCCCACTAGTACGAATGAGTAAATCTGGTGCAGGAATATCTACAGTATATAAGTTTTTTTCTATTAAATTTTCATTGATCTCTTCTGGTTTAATTTCTCCTTTTTGAACTAATTCTGCTAATTGACGACAGGCGCTAACAATTTCTTTACGACTACCGTAATTAACTGCTACATTAAACTGAATATCTTGATTGTTTGATGTTTCTAACATTGAGCGCTGTATTTCATTTTGCAGTGATTTTGGTAAGGCCGATAAATCACCAACAAAATTAATTCTTACTCCTTCCCGATGCATTTCTTCTAATTCGCGACGTAACATTTTTTCAAACAAAAGCATGAGAAAATCAACTTCTTCAGTCGGCCGTCGCCAATTTTCAGTAGAAAAAGCGTAAGCTGTTAATATTTTAATTCCCCAATCTTTGCAACATCGCAATAGCTCTTTAAGGGTTTTCGCTCCTTGCCGATGTCCAGCAATACGTGGTAACTTTTGTCCGGTAGCCCATCTACCGTTACCATCCATGATTACGGCTACGTGGTTGGGAATATTTTGTAAGTTTAAATCTAGGGGTAGGTTTGACTTCATAGGATTTGAGATTGTAGGTTTTAATTACATTGCTTGGCGCGGCTGCCTCAACAGTAAGCCAAGTTATAGCAACTGTCCGGTATTTTATACAGGACACTAAGCATTGAGTGCGGGAAGTTTTGAATTTGGAATTCCCCTTTCCCCAAATAGTTCATTAAAATACTCTTTGCTCAGAGCATTATTCCAAATCTTCAATTGATGTATTGCAGATGTGATAGTAAATAACAAGCTTGATTTGTTACTAAAATTCCAAGAAATCCATTTCAGTATCTGTATCATCCGGTTTAATGTTTTTATAAGACTATTGCGCGTATATTTTGGATAGCGAGTTTTAACTAATCCTCCGTTTATTTTGATTGCAAAAGTATCGGGATAAGCCCAAACGCTAAATCTCCATAATTTCCTTATGTGGTTGATTTCGTCAATAGTTCCTCCTACATAATGAGCCATTTATGGATGTATTTTTTGAACATAATGCCGACTCATTTAAGTATATACTCGGATAGGTTGTTCAGTATCCATCACACCCACTAAAACTGATAAAAACATTTCTAAGTCAAGGGTGCCCCTCGACTTCCAAGTAAGCAGTTAAGGTTCCTAAAAATGTAATAGTAAGTTTTTGGCAGGTTGGCACTATTGTGTAATTAGATCGCATTTGATGAGATAATTTATCGGTTGTTGAATTGGGAAATTGTTTGTATTTGAATTTGTTGTATCTGTGCACCTGGCATCCGAACGAGTAAATATTTCGATCATTTTTTCTTGAATAAAAGTATTTATATTGTCTTTGTGACTACCAGTTTAAGCCCCCCTTTACTGGTTTGTCAGTCGGATGAAGTAGGGTAAAAAGTGCGATCGCTATTATGGAATTTTTAGATTCGGGAATTTATCTCCTATAGGATAAAAATTAATTATTAGACGCTTTAATTCTACAGTGTCAATACTTACAAAATCATCGTATTTTGATTACACCAAAAATATTCCCATTTGTTAAATAAATTGCGATCGGGATATGTATATTGATGTTGGTATTAATTAAATAGCCATCTTCATAATTTCTTTAAAAAAGTAATCCATACTCTGCCCTGGATTTTTCTACATTATTCTACAAATGGGATACCAGTAAAGGTAGTAAAAAGAGTCGGAAAAGAATTCAAGTTTACACAAACTTATCCCACAATATCGATTTACAACTGTAGACTAAAATAAAGTTTGCTCCTTACACCCCTAAATTAAACTACTTTGAGCGCTAAGCAATGGATGCTGAAGCAGTATTAGTATGGTTAGATACCGTAGTACCTATCTTAACTGGAGAACAGTTAAACGAATTAGAAAAAGTTATTCTTCAGCAGGTTTGGCTGGGAAGAAAGTATTTAGAAATTGCCGATTTTTACGGCTGTACTGAGGGGCACGCTAAGGATGTAGGCTCTCGGTTGTGGAAGTTACTTTCTAAGGTAATGCGCCAGAAGATTACCAAAAGTAACTGTCGTAGGGTTTTAGAAAAGTGTTTTCGGAAAGCGGGTACGATATCGGGTTTATTTGATTATCAAGTTATATCTCCTAACCCCACCCCGACTTCTTCACCCCTGCCCTCCAGAGGGGAGGGGATAGGGGTGGGGTTGACAGAAGGTATCAACTTTATTGGTAGAAGCGGTGCAATTAATCATCTCGATGGTTTAGTAAATCTTGGTACCAAAGTTATTGTTATTCAAGGTGAAGGAGGTTTGGGAAAAACTACCCTTGCTCAACAATATCTCCATTCTCAAGAGTTTGATTTGGTTTTGGAATTGTTGATGGCCAAAGAGACTCAAAATATTACTTTAGCGCAACGGGTAGTAGAAGAATGGTTAAAAGAAGATTTGGCACAAGAGCCTGGATTGGAGTTTGGGGTGACGTTAGGGCGATTCAAACGACAACTTAATACAAAACGAATTGGAATTTTAATTGATAATTTAGAACCAGCTCTTGATGGAAAAGGGCGGTTTATTGCACCTCATCGCAATTATATTGAATTATTGCGGGTTTTAACTGATCCTATAGTAAAATGTACTACTTTAATTACTAGTAGAGATAGACTTTGCGAACCCGAGTTAAATGTGACTCACTATCGGCTTCCCGGTTTGGATGAACTCGCGTGGCGAAAGTATTTTAGTAACCGTGGAGTAACGATTGATTTACCAACTTTACAAAAAATCCATCATGCTTATGGTGGTAATGCAAAAGCAATGGGAATTCTCTGCGGTTCAATTCAGGAAGATTTTGACGGAGATATTACTGCTTATTGGCAAGAAAATCATGCCGATCCTTTAGCGGTAACAGATTTAAAAAATTTAGCTGCGAGTCAAATCAACCGCTTGCAAAGCCTCGATTCTCAAGCTTATAGTTTGCTGTGTCGTTTGGGATGTTATCGTTACCAAGATGTTCCAACTGTGCCAACTCAGGGGCTTTTGAGTTTATTATGGGATGTCGCACCAGAGCTTCATCGTCAAATCATCGCTTCTTTGAAAAATCGTTCTCTAGTAGAGTGTTGTAAGGGTGAATATTGGCTGCATCCGGTAATTAGAGCCGAAGCGATTTCTCGTTTACGTAATAGTAGCGATCGCAAAATAGCCAATCACAAAGCCGCAGAATTTTGGACGGGTAGCGTACAAACGATTAAAAATTTTCAAGATGCCTTACAAGCGTTAGAAGCTTATTATCATTATATTGAGATTAATCAATTTGAATTAGCCGGTAAGCTGATTATTAAAAGTAGAAATAATCAATGGGGACAATTTTTACCCCTTGGCAGTACTTTGTATCGTATGGGTTTAATTCAACCTGTTTTAGCTGCCATTATTCATATTATTAATCATATTGAAGACGATACCAAAATTAGTGAATTATATAATATTTTAGGCGATTTATATTGGATCGGTGGCAAAATACAATTGGCAATTGAATGTCAAGATAAAACAATTGATTTAGCACAACAAGAACTTGAAAATATAATTAATAAAAAAGATCATAAGCAGGCTTTTTATTATTTTAGAATGTTAGAAGTAGATTCACTATTAAGTATCGGTCTTTATAAAATTGATTTATGGGAATTGAAAGAATCTGCTCAATTATTCAAGCAGGTAATTTATCTTACTCAAAACACCGCACATCACCCTTGGGCAGAAAAAGCTTCTGTATGCTTATCTTTAGTTAATTCTTATTTGAAACAATATCCATCATCTTATTTATTAGCAGATGAGTGTTACAGTAACATCACTACAGAGCAAACCATTGAAAAAACGGCGCGATTTGCTTACTTCATTCAAATACTCGGTCAAACATATGTAAATTTGTCAGATTTTAGCAAAGCTGAGGAAATGTTTTCTATGGCATTAAGATTTGC
>JBCCSG010000199.1:0-13336 GCA_039200565.1 Cyanobacteria bacterium P01_D01_bin.50
GGACGAGGATTCAAATAATGATAATTTAGTTTTTATTCGTCTTTAAAAGACGAGGCTTTATACCATGTTTCGGGCTTATTCTTCTTACTTTTTACTTCTTACTTTTTACTTCTTACTTAAGCCCGAAGGGCTTCGGTAAACCAATACACTTACCCCAAAGAGTATCGGATGATGCCTATAGTATTGTTAGTCAATATCAAGCAGAATACAGAGGAATAGTCCAATATTATCCCATGGCTTACAGACGACCCACGCTTGCTAAACTGAAATGGGTTATGGAAGTTTCCCTTGCAAAAACTTTGGCGAAGAAGTTCAAAACTTCCTGCCGAAAAATTTACAAGCGTTATTGCACAACCATTGATACAAGAGATGGCACCTATAGGGTGTTACAAGTAACAGTGGAACGTGACTCCAAGAAACCTCTAACAACCCCTAAAAGGTGGTGTTTGTCTGCGTTGGAATAAATTCGTCAAAATTGACGATAATTTGGAAAGTCATATTTGGAACGGACGTAGTGAAGTTGTTCAACGTCTTTTAGCCCAAGAATGTGAGATTTGTGGTGCAACGGACAATATTGAAGTCCACCATATACGCAAATTAGCAGATATTAAGCAAAAAGGCTGTAAACAACGCCCCGAATGGATGCTCAAAATGTCAGCACGTAAACGTAAAACTCTAGTAGTTTGCCGTCAGTGTCATGAGAAAATCCAATACGGACGCTACGATGGTGAACCTTTAAGACGTAAAAATTACTGGAAAGCTACGTGATACGGAAACGGTCATGCGTAGTTTGGAGGGGGGTGGTTGGAAAAGTGCCAATTTTTGTAACTCGCTGGCTGCCTACCCTACCGCACGTCCGGATCTGAAGTGGAGGTGCGAGGGTGTAATGCCCTCCATCGACCATAACATTTCGCATCGCCAATATAAAGGCGTTAGGATAAATGTTCAGATTGAATCAATGAATCTAGAAAGCATTTATTCTCATTGTGGGGCAGCATCACCTCCAAAATACCCAAGAAAATCACCTGCTTGGAAAACCAGACAACCTCGCCAACCTAGGATTTACTATCTTACTGTTATAAAATTTACTTTTAGACCGCGCGTGAAAATAAACTACCTGTAGAGGCTTAATTAAGCTACCTTACTGGTTTTGATTTATAACCTTTTAACGCACCATTGTTGGATAGTTTCCCGTCACTTAGTATAAACTTCAGTCCTAAGACTTCAAGAAAAAAACAAGCACGTAAAATTACAACAAAAAATGCGGTTATTAAAACTTAATAAAATCTATTCTTAACCAAGAATAGGGGTAAATTTGACTAGTGCAGTTAATTGACAGTCTTAATTAATCTTCCTGCGTACCATACTTGACTATGAGCAAACAATTTCTACCGCCAGCATCACGTTGGTAAACAACTTTATCCGCTAATCGCCGTAATAGAAACCATCCATACCCGCCTACTTGCAGAGTACCCGGTTCTGGTTCGTCTATTGCATCTGGATTAAATGGTTTTCCGTAATCCCAGATTCTAATTTCTAGTTTGTCATTCCACAACAAAACATCAATATCAATGTTTGTTTCTGGCGGCAAAGCTTGATGTGCATGACGAACGGCATTAGTAAAGCCTTCAGCTAATGCTAGATTAAGTCGATACTGTTGGCTTTCCAACCAACTAAGCCCAGACAAATTACGCAGACAGAATCGTTCAAACCATTTTTGTACTTGGTTTAGAAGCTTAAGTTCGCTCTTCACCGTCAGATGGTCTTGCTCCACAATTGCTAGCATTGACCTTGACTTAAATATAAGTGGATTAATTTTACTTACATCTTTTATAGTTTATAAACTTTAGATTTTGAAATCATATTTGCTCTTCTTAATTTAGAAAAATCCTAAATTTAAATCAGAGCTGAGTCAATAACAACTTATTTTAGTTCGCAACTAACCAAATAGCTAGCTAGTTATTATACCATCTCATATCATAACATATAGCAATAAATATAAATTAAAATAAGCTTGGTATATATGGATTCATTAATTGCAATTGCAACTTCTAGCGCTTCTCTGAGCGAGCTAATACATTCATCCGGACCTCAATTATGCACGTGTGCAACAACCAAATGCTGGTTTGCACAGAAGTGAATGGATTCTAAACACACAGCTTAAGGTAAAAACAGTACTTTAATTTTTTATAAGTTAATATACGTACTTAAATAGGATAATTTCGGCACCTTAGCGGTCTATTTTGACTGAAACCCTATCTCCACAAGTAAACAGTAAGGTGCTTTGGAAGATTCTGCTTGGGGTAATTCGCAGCGCCAATATACTTGTAGGGGTGAATATCTCCTTGGAATTACTTGATGTCTTTGAAAATATTGTATTTTCTGAGCATCTTTCACGGGTACCCATAAGAATTTTTTAGGAGAAAAAATTCTCATGGGAGCCCTTGACATAGGTGAAATTAAAATTGACGCCCGCTAGAGTTTCTCAAAAGTACATGAAGATAAGTACTCCGCAGAGAAACCCACAGGCGTCAAAGCACGATCGTAAAGAACCGACTTAGAACAGTCCTAAAGTCAAAGACTTATCTAAGGGTAAAGTCGCACCGATACCCAACCACAGGGTAACCAAAGTTCCGAAAAGGAATACGGCAGTAGCTACAGGACGACGGAAAGGGTTTTGGAATTTATTGATGTTCTCAATAAAGGGAATAAGAATCAATCCCAAAGGTACCGAAGCCATTGCTAACACTCCCAAAAGCTTATTAGGAAGCGAACGCAAAATCTGGAAAACTGGGTACAAATACCATTCAGGTAAAATTTCCAAAGGTGTTGCAAAAGGATTTGCTGGTTCTCCTGTTGTTGCAGGATCTAGCACTGCTAGAGCTACAACACAGGCGAAAGAACCCATAATTACAATTGGAAAAACGTAGAGCAAGTCATTTGGCCAAGCAGGTTCACCGTAGTAATTGTGACCCATGCCTTTCGCTAATTTGGCTCTCAAACTTGGATCGCTTAGATCCGGTTTTTTAACGGTTGCCATTTTTTATGTACTCTTCTGCTTTAGTTTATTGTTGTAAGAAGGTAAAACTCTCTGGTGACATAGTCCTACACTTTGCTTACGGTTAATTATCGGCTTCTGGACGACTGCTGGTAACTCATCAGATATTAACTGTGACTTTAACTAACCACTTCCTTTATCGCCCGGAGGGCGACACAAGCAACAGCTTGCTAACTCGTTAGAGTGACCTCCAGCACGACAATCGGGGATACTTTACTAACTACACCAGATGCCTCACTTCACCGAATCAAAATGAGATTTTTGTATATATGCAGGAAGTGGTTAATTATTAATTGCTTTAACCTGCATATCTACATTCTAACCAGTCTGTTGACTCGTTACTCGAATTTACAATGGACCCGAAATTCCTTGTTTGCGGATCATCAAGAAGTGCGCCAGCATAAATACGGCAATTAGCCAAGGCAGTACAAAAGTATGAGCGCTGTAGTAACGAGTTAGAGTAGCTTGTCCTACACTAGAACCGCCACGTAATAGGTCAGAAATCAAAACTCCGACTACGGGAATTGCTTCTGGTACACCACTAACGATTTTCACGGCCCAGTAGCCTATCTGATCCCAAGGTAACGAATAACCCGTTACCCCAAAGGATACGGTAATTACAGCCAAGATTACACCAGTTACCCAAGTTAATTCGCGGGGCTTCTTGAAACCACCAGTTAAATAAACTCGGAAGGTGTGTAAAATCATCATCAACACCATCATGCTGGCAGACCAACGATGAATGGAGCGAATCAACCAACCGAAGCTGACTTCGTTCATGATGTACTGTACTGAAGAAAAAGCTTCTGTGACAGTTGGCTTATAGTAAAAAGTCATTGCAAATCCAGTCGCGAACTGGATTAAAAAGCAAGTAAGAGTAATTCCACCCAAACAGTAGAAAATATTAACGTGAGGAGGGACGTACTTGTTTGTAACGTCATCAGCAAGCGCTTGGATTTCTAAGCGCTCCTCAAACCAGTCGTAAACGTTGGTCATACAACCCAGATTCCTAGATATAAATTGCGGTTGATAATTATCTCAATAGTCAGCAAAGACTGTTTTGAGATTTGAGCAGACAGCAAAAAAGTAAATTTACTTTTAAACTATCAGAGTGGTAATAGTTTTAAGAAACTTTACACACTCTCAGGAGGGAATGTATTGCGTTCTCTTTGCACCCAAAGCCCAAAAATAGATATGGATACAAAGTAGATCATAGCGTTTTACGGGCGCTATTTGCCCAATTATTAGAAGTCAGTTGCCCAAAATTTGTAGCGGCAACAAAACACTTCTATAAAAAAAGTAACATAATCGAGAGGTAGATTTCATCTTACCTAAAAGTTGCTAGCAGGCTTTTTAGATGAGTAATTTTAGTGAAAAATTAAGTAAAAGTCGAATTTATGGATAATTTAAAGGTTTTTCGGGGTATTTTATCATTGCTTATGGCATTTTGGGTCGCATTTAGTAGTTTTTGCTCTCCTGCTGCCGCTTTAACAAAGGAACAAAGACTGGTATCCCAAGCTTGGCGAATTGTTAATCGTACTTATCTCGATGACACGTTTAATCATCAAAATTGGGCACAAGTACGGCAAAAAGCTTTGAAAGGAAGGCTTAAAGATAGCCAAACAGCTTATGAAGCAATTAAAAATATGCTCAAAACCCTTGATGACCCTTTTACAAGGTTTTTAGACCCCCGACAGTATCATAGTCTACAAGTCAATACTTCTGGGGAGTTAACTGGCGTAGGTTTGCAAATTGCTCTAAACCCCGAAACAGGAAAATTAGAAGTAGTCACACCAATTGCAGGTTCTCCAGCAGAAAAAGCAGGTATTCAACCACGCGATCGCATTGTGGCAATTGAAGGTACCCCTACAAAAAATCTGACTCTTGATGAAGCAGCTAACTTGATGCGTGGAAGAATTGGAACTGCTGTTAGCTTACTCATACAAAGAGATGGTGCTTCTCAAAAAGAAATTTCGATCGTGCGCGATCGCATCACCATAAATCCTGTAATTGCGAAATTGCAAAAAAATGAAGAAAACAATATTGGCTATATCCGCTTGACTCAATTTAATGCTAACGCCCCCACCGAATTAGCTCACGCAGTTAGCAAGTTGGAAGAAAAAGGCGCTGATGCTTACATTCTAGACTTGAGAAACAATCCGGGTGGTTTGTTACAAGCTGGAATAGAAGTTGCTCGTCTGTGGTTAGATTCAGGTATTGTAGTTTATACGGTAAACCGGCAAGGTATTCAAGGCAACTTTGAATCTTTTGGTTCTGCCTTAACACAAGATCCATTAGTTGTGTTAGTAAACCAAGGAACAGCTAGCGCTAGCGAAATTCTTGCAGGGGCACTACAAGATAATCATCGTGCAACTCTCGTAGGAGAAAAAACATTTGGTAAAGGCTTAATACAATCATTATTTGAACTATCGGATGGTTCCGGTTTAGCGGTGACAATCGCTAAATATGAAACCCCCAGTCATCGAGATATAAACAAACTAGGCATCACTCCCGATAAAGTTGTTACCTCTGAACCAATAAGACTCCAGCAGTTTACGACTTCATCAGATATTCAATATCAAGCAGCAGTGGAATTTTTAGCTAAAAACTCCTAAATTTAAGGTCTGTATGTTTGGAGTGAGGAGTTAGGAGTGAGGAGTTAGGAGTGAGAAGTTAGGAGTTAATAGTTTTAAATTATTTTATCTAGCCACTCTTGCCAATCTCCCTCGTCTCCCTCTCCACTCCTCTTACTTCAAAGAAGCGATTGCACCTTCTCTAATTCTGCTAAATCAAGATTAGCTAAACGATTGTAAGCATTATCTATAAGACGTTTTCCTCTAAGGAAGCCCGTGTTTCCACCAGGACAAATGTATTGGAGTGTTTGAGGAGTAAAAGACTCTAGTAAAGATTTGATACTTTTAATTTGTCGCGGCCAGTGAAAAGTTTTGGATGTTCTCAAAGGAACTGGTTCTCCTTCACGATTGGGAACTAAATGCCTTCCGGAAAACAATATTCCTCCCTCCGAATTGTAGTAAAAACAAGACGAACCGGGAGAATGACCGGGTGTCCAAATTAATTGTAATGCCGAATCAATAGTAAATTTGTCGGTAAAAGCAGTTACCCTTGATTCAGGTAATAAATAAGCTTCTTGCTCTTGAATTAAAATTTCACAGCCAAAAGTTTTTTGAATTTCCGCACTTTTACCAATTGCACCGCGATGACTAATAAACAACCAACGTACACCACCATTACTTTCTAGAAAATCCTGGTTATTTTTGTCCCACGAGGGACAGTCTATGAGAATATTGCCTTCGTTTCTTACAATGAAATAAGCGGTTCCTCCTAATGTGTCCCGATTGGGAGGAAAGGCAATTAGAGAGTTCAGAATTGTCCGTGGTGGCTTGTGTGTTTGATGACTTGCTTCTGTCCATGGGGGGCACATAAGAAAAGACCGCCTTAAAAAGAGGAATTGCTTGAAATGGTTACTAATACCAGGGTTAATGCAGCGCGCAACTTAAGAAAAGTTTCTGCTAAAAATTAGGTTTTACGATCCGTCTTTCGACAAAAAATGCAGATCCGATACTACACCAAGACATTCCCAACAGAATAACTGAAAATAAAATGACATTCTGGCTTCTCATTATTTTAGGAATATTTACTTACTATACACTTAAACAAACTGTTGTAAAAGTAACAAAAACTCCACCTTGGCTGTTATGGTTAGTTTTGATGGCACCACCAATAATATGGACTGGTTGGACTATAAGATATTCAACCCAACTACCATCAGCATTAGTTTTTTGGCCATTAATAGTTTGTTTTTTGTTATACTGGATATTATTTGAGTGGGGACGTAGTGACTTAAAAAAACAGAAAAATCCATCCCAAGCCCTCGAAACACAATCGGCTATACATCCTACCGTAAAATCAGTACCAGTGCGTCCTATTGAACCAACAGAAGAAAGTCAATTGCGTTCGTGCTTTCCTTGGTCTGTATACTATATTCAAAATATTGAATACCGTCCCCAAGTGGTTATTTGCCGGGGTCAGTTAAGAACTTCGGCTACAGTCGCCTATAAGCAGATCAAGGAAAATATCGAAGCACAATTTGGCGATCGCTTCATTTTAATTTTTCAAGAAGGGTTTAATGGCAAACCAATATTTTTACTAGTACCCAATCATCAGCAGAAGAAAGCTGATTCACCGGAAACAGAACAAATAACTAGGCCGGGATTAGCCTTATTGCTGCTAGGAGCGACTTTGTTAACTACTACTTTAGTGGGAACGAGGATTGCTGATATTGAAGCAAATTCTGTACCTTCTAACCCAGCTTTAATATTACAAGGATTACCCTATGCCTTATCTTTGATAAGCATTTTAGGCATACACGAAATGGGTCACTATTTAACAGCAAGATTTTATAAAATTCGCACTACGCTGCCTTATTTTATTCCTATGCCATTTTTCTTGGGAACCTTTGGTGCATTTATTCAGATGCGTAGTCCCGTACCCAATCGTAAAGCTTTATTCGACATTAGCATTGCAGGTCCTTTTCTAGGTTTTTTGGCAAGTTTACCTTTTCTAGTATGGGGTTTAATTAACTCCGAAGTAGTTCCGATGAGTGACGAAGCACGACTGTTAAATACTGATGCTTTAAATCCGAGTCATTCAATATTAATAGCGCTAGTATCGAAATTAACCCTAGGCTCTGAGTTAAGCTCTAACATGGCAATAGACTTACATCCGGTGGCGGTAGCTGGTTTTTTGGGAATTATTGTCACAGCATTAAATTTGATGCCTGTAGGGCAACTTGATGGTGGGCATATCGTTCATGCAATGTTTGGACAAAAAACAGCAATGGTAATTGGACAAATCGCTCGTTTATTATTACTGTTACTTTCCTTAATTCAGTCAGAATATTTATTGTGGGCAATTTATTTGATATTTGTACGTCTGACAGATGAACCTGCTTTGAACGATGTGACTGAATTAGATAATAAACGGGATATTTTTGGACTTTTAGCAATTGCGGTGTTAATTTTGATTGTGCTACCCTTACCGCAGACACTTGCCCGTTTGTTAAATATTTAAACAGGCAGGTGTTTTATAAATTCTGGTGGAATCCCCATTTTCTTTGCCTAACAAGGTGGGGGCTTTCCAATTTGTGTTACTCTGACGAGTCACAACGCGTGCGCGGAGCGTTTCTAAAGGTTAGAAGATGCTCTTCTGGCTTTTAACTAGTTTATGTTCCCTGCGGCTTACAGAGGGCATACCTGTAGGGGAATTAAAATAGCTTGCCTTTTCCAAAAATTATAAGCCTTGGCTTGCTTAACTTGCCCTATTCATAGAGTTGAGCAACCCAATGCCTTACCACCCTAATTCTAAAGTCAAGTTAATTGAGTTTTATTAAATTCGATGATTTCAAAGGAGCAAGAAGCTCCCGCATTATTAATTTTGTTGAATTAATGCTTAATAGTAAAGTTTTTACTCTACAAAATTGCTTTACTTACTATATGATGATGTATCATTCTATAGTTCATCAATACTAAACATAGGATGAATCATTAATTATATTTACGCTAAGGATAAAACAAGAGATGACACTGCTAATTCTCTCCACGGCATCAGTAATTTTTGTATTAATAGTTACTATTTTGATTTTACAAATCAAAAGTAGCTTAAATACGAGTAAAATCGAACAGGAAAAATTATTAAAACTTGTAGAAGATACAAGTGAATTAAATAAGCAGTTAACTCAAATAGTTGCTGATAGTAGTAAAAATCAAACCGAGTCTTCCCAAATTTTAAAAAGTCAGGTTGAGCATTTAAGCGAAACTACAGCTTCTGTGTTGAATAATCTAACAGAGTTAGATAAAGCCAATACCCAAACCAGAGAAAGTCTTACTCAAACTCTCGAAGGTAATAACAACCAACAGCAGAATACTTTACAAGCATTTGGCGAGAAGTTAGAGGCTATTTCACAAGTTTCTTGCCAAATTGATAATTTAACCAAAACTACAGAAAAACTCGAAAGTCATCTAAATTTATTAAATCAAGCCAATACTCAAACCAGAGAAAGTCTTACTCAAACTCTCGAAAGTAATAACAAACAACAGCAAGAAAATTTGCAAGTACTTAGGGAGAAATTAGAAGCTATTTCACAAGTTTCTAGTCAAGTTGATAGTCTAACCAAAAATATAGAAAAACTTGAAAGTCATCTAGCTAAGTTAGATGAAGCCAATACTCAATCCAGAGAAAGTCTTACTCAAGCTCTTGAAACTAATAACAACCAACAGCAAGAAAATTTACAAGCACTTAGGGAAAAATTAGAAGCTATTTCACAAGTTTCTAGTCAAGTTGATAATTTAACCAAAAATATAGAAAAACTTGAAAGTCATCTAGCTACCTTAGATAAAGCGAATACTCAAACCAGAGAAAGTCTTACTCAAGCTCTTGAAGGTAATACTCAAACACAACAAGAGAAGTTACAAAACTTGACTAATAAATTAGAAGCTGTTTCTTCTGTTTCTAGCCAAGTTGATAATTTAACTAAAACTACCGAAAAAATCGAAAAACACCTGACTCTGCTAGATGAAGCTAATGCTCAAACCAGAGAAAGTCTTACTCAAGCTCTTGAAGGTAATACTCAAACACAACAAGAGAAGTTACAAAGTTTGACTAATAAATTAGAAGCTGTTTCTTCTGTTTCTAACCAAGTTGATAACTTAACTAAAACTACCGAAAAAATTGAAAAACATCTAACTCTGCTAGATGAAGCTAATGCTCAACCGAAAAATAACTTAAACCAAGAAGAAGTAGACGCACAGCTAATTAATCAGCAAGAACAGTTAAAAGTTGTTGTCGAAAAATTAGCGGGATTTGAGAAAATGAAAACTCAAATTGATAATGTGGTGAAAACAGTAACTAAGCTTGAAAGTAGCTTGAATCAACCACTAGAACCTAAAAAACCTAGAAGCAGAGCAAGCACTAAAAAGAATACATCAAATAATTCATAATCTAAATCATAAGTAGTTAGATGATTTGATGTTGTTAATTGGATTGATGAATCTATTTTCAGGCTTAGCTTTACCAGACGTAGCAGTGCTACGTCTCTACACTATATTGGTAAATTACGATGCGGCATTGGTAGCTGCATCGTTTGTTTTTTTCGCAGGTGAAACCCCACCCATACGAATTTCAGAAGTGAAAGAAGTCACGCTAAAGCCGCCAGAGCGTTTGAGAATACTTACACGCATGCGCAAATTCGGACTTGCAAACCATAAACGTTCTTCTGAATGGATATTTTCGTATTCTGTACTTAGGGTAAGCGAATCATCGCTACCGATTTTGTAAGTTCCTGCAACTAGAGTTTTTTGTCCATAATCCATTTTTCGCAGCAGTTTTCCTTCGTCGGGGTTATCTGCATTTGGAATTAAAGCCAAAATTGTGGAACCAGTATATTTTCCTGTATCCTTTTCGATTGTGCCATTCCAGGTAACTTTAGCACCTAACTTCGCACTATTGGATTCGACTTTATACTGTTCGCACAGTTTGATAACTTCAGGATTGTCACCGGCTAAGGTTTCTATGTGGAGATCTGATTTACTAGCTTCAGAATCTTTCACAGCCAAATTATTGCTAGTACGATGTGAAAACCATTTACCAGCACTTAATTCAAAAAACTCTTCAATATTCATCAATCAAATTACCTGATGCCAAAATTTTTATAATCTCACTTTTACTTTACGGGTAAAAAAGTCAAGATTCTCAAAACTTTCCTAACTTTACACTACTACTTGTAGTAATTATCATCATCCCAGTTGATCCTTGGTTTGTTCAAGTTTCGATAGTGAAATCTTCGCCGATGTAGATACGTGTTCGTGACTGTCTTTTTCCAAGAACTTTAAAGCTGAGATACTCTTAGCAGTGGGAAGATTTCCTAAAGTTTCTGCCAACCGCTGACGCACCAACCAATCATCTGATTGAGCAAAGCGAAGGATTTTGTCTACAGATTCAATATCTTTGATTTCACCTAATGCTGCGATCGCCGCTTGTTGCAAGACAATCTCTTCGCTTTCAAGGGCTTTGTAAAGTACTTCGCGCGCGCGGGTATCTTTCAAATTACCAAGCGCTACCGCCGCACTAAAACGTACCAGCCAATCTGTATCTTCATAAAATGCTCGCGATAGCGGTTCTAAAGCTCTAGTGTCACCTAAGTATCCTAAAGCACCTGCTGCACCGGCTCTAATACTATAATCTCCGTCACTTTGGAGTGTTTGTACTAAAATAGGATAGCAATCGGGTGTTTGTTTTATCCCTAAAGCAAATATTGCCATCGAACGTAGTTGCAGAGATTCATCATCAAGCACTTTTTTAATTAAAGGCACTGCATCCTCTGCTGGGACATCCCTCAAAGAAGCAAGGGCTACCATTCTGTCTCTTAAAGAAGAACTTTCTAATTGAGTGTTAATTTCTTGTAAGCTTAAATCTGACATCTAAATTTAAAAGAATTAGAGTTAGTTACATTTCTATAAGTGACATACTCCCACACTGAATCAAAGATTACACTGTGGGCTTCTCGGCGACTCCTGGTAATCCATCGAACATTAACCGAGCTTTAGTAACGACACGGGATGTCCCTCCGCACCGGGTTTTCATCAAGTTCCTATTTAATCTGTAGGCTGCATTGCTGCATTTAATTGGACTACACCTATATCTATAATTTATCATGACATCCTTTCTTATTGATAAAAGCACCACTGTCGGAAATCACTCGTTAATTAAAAATCAACATTGTTCTTGAGGAGGTGGCGCTTTTATCCGGGATTCATCCCACACTTACTTGAAAAGAAGTGTGGGGCAACTCCGGCTTTAGCTAAGATACATTAACCTGATGGTAGTTTTTTGCGATGGTTCTCTACCAGCCATACCAATACAATACCAGTAATTGCCCCACTTGCAGCCCACCTAGCAGCATTAGATATAGTTCCACCACCAATTTGGCAAGCCACTGCACAAACATAAGAACCTACTGCACCACTGACAATTCCACTCAAAGCACTAGCAAGTATCCAATAACCTGCATATCGAAAATGGCGACGCAGCACTAACCATTGTGCAAATCCAAAAACTGTGAAATTTATTGGTTGACTAGTAACATTTAACCAAAAAACTTCCCATAATCCGCCTACAGATGTTAATAATTCAACTAATGGTTTAAGAATTCCGTTGGTAAATATCAACAGATAAGTACCTAATATCCAACCAAAACCGCTTAAAGGTATCCACCAAATAGCGGAATTAATATAGCGACGTAAAATTACCCATTGAAAAATTCCAATGACGAACCCACTCGCGATTAATTCCCAGAAAAAATCAGTAGGAAGTGCCATATAACCAATAAAGACACCACCTGCACCAGTTGCTAACAGCCAGGTTAAATACTGTTTCGTCATTTAGGAGTTAGGAGTTGGGAGTTGGGAGTTAGGAGTTGGGGATTGGGGATTGGGGATTGGGGATTGATGAGCCACACCCTCTGGGTGAAAATTGATAATTGATAATTGATAACTGATTAAGGGTAAACTCCTGGTGTTTTGAGGATTTCTTGTTGGGATAAAGTTAAATCTGGGAAGTCTGATGGATTATAGTAATTTCTTAGCCATGCATAGGAGTGAGGAGAATATTTATAAAATAATGTTCTGCGTTCGTTTTTTCCTTGCCAGGGAAGGGTTCCATGACTCAAGGCTTCAGTAAATATAATTGCACTTCCGGCTTTTACGGTAACAGATTTGACGATATCCTTGGGAGACTCTAAATTAAGCCATTCTTGGGGACAAGACAAATTACTTTTATGGCTACCAGGAATACAAGCGAATCCTCCATCGCCGGGATATACGTTGTTTAATTCATAAGCAACTGCCAGCAAACCGTTGTAAATTCTGCCATTGCGGAATGAGTAATACTGGGTTGGATCGTAAGGAGTGCCGCCGCCGTGTAAATAGCAACCAATTGGCCCCAAACCTTCACGAATAATGTGAAGATAATCGTGATCCAAGCGAAATTTTCCTCCCAATAACTCAGATAAATAAGGAGTTATTCGGGGATTATCAATAAGACTTAAAAAAGGTTTCCCCCATGAAAGCAAACTATCAAACCTTAATTTAGAAGCTTCCGGTTGATTTTTAATTGCAACTTGCTCATCTACCAATTTTCTCAAAGCCAAAATTTCCTCGTTGCTAAGAACATTTTCAACAACTAAGAAACCTTGTAAATCAAATA
>JBCCSG010000200.1:0-13309 GCA_039200565.1 Cyanobacteria bacterium P01_D01_bin.50
GGTAAGGGAAAAGTACCTTGATATTCAATAGGGTTTTGGGTGGCGATGACAAAAAACGGTTTGGGAACGGCACGAGAGACACCATCCGTTGTAACTTGTCCCTCTTCCATAACTTCTAGCAACGCTGATTGAGTACGGGGTGTAGCGCGGTTAATTTCGTCTGCTAGCATCACGTTAGCAAAAATGGGACCTTCGAGAAAAGTAAATTCGCCAGTTTTGGGATTCCAAATATTAGTACCCGTGATATCAGTAGGTAATAAATCTGGCGTGCATTGTAACCGTTGAAATTTACCATCAATAGAACGAGCTAAGGATTTTGCTAGCAGAGTTTTGCCCACTCCGGGAACATCTTCAAGCAAAGCATGTCCGCCACCTAATAAGGCGACTAATACCAAGCGGATAGCTTCATTTTTACCAACAATAGTACGAGCTAGATTTTGTGTCAGAGCGTCAATTTTGTCTCTCATGCACACCAGGATTTTGGATTTTAGATTTTAGATTTTAGATTGGGAATTAGGAGTTATCAATGATCAATGATCAATTATCAATTATCAACGATCAATTATTAGTTGTTCACTGTTCACTGTTAACTGTTAACTGTTCACTGTCATGGTACTGTTCACTGTCTCCCCATCCCTTTGTTATTGTTCCCACAGTTGGAGTAAACTAACACTCAATACTGAAAAAGTTTCTGGCGGTGGTGCAGTCGAGTTGAATTTGAGCTTTTAGTGCTTCTAAGGTGGCAAATTTTTGTTCTGCCCTGAGAAATTTTTCTAATTTTATTTCCAGTTTTCGATCGTATAAATCTCCAGTAAAATCTAAAAGATGTACTTCTACTGTGGGATAAGTACCGTTTACGGTGGGACGATTGCCGATGTTCATTACTCCCGGATAGTTGTTTAAGGTTGTATGCGGCTGCTTAAGGGCGCTAACTCGAACGACGTAAACTCCTTGTTGGGGTAAAAACTTATCTTCTGGTAATTGCAAATTGGCAGTGGGGAAACCGATAGTTCTGCCGAGTTGCTGTCCTTTGACTACAGTACCCTGTATAGTGTAAGGTCTTCCCAGCAGTAGGTTTGCTCTTTCGATGTCGCCAGCTTCGAGTACTTGACGAATAACTGAAGTGCTGATGGGAGTTTCTTCTACTTGTAGCGGTAAATCGTCTTCATGAGTTTCCAGAGGAACGATAGTGACGGGAATATCGTACTTGGAGACGAGCACCTGTAAATCAAAAGCAGTACCGCTGCGGTTGGAGCCAAAGCAAAAATCTTGTCCAACGCTGATTCTAGAAGCTTGCAATTTTTCTACGATAATTTGTTCTACGAACTGAGTGGGAGTCAAAGTAGATAATTCTTTGTTGAAGGGGATTAATACAAGTTGTTCTACCCCAAGCAGTTCTAACTGTTGGACTTTTTCATCCAAAGGAGTCAACAATCTTCTAGGTTTTCCCGTAAAAAATTCTTGAGGATGCGGAAGAAATGTAATAACTGTTGGGTAAATACGTTCTGTGTCTGCCGATTTATGCAAAATTGGTTGGATTACCCTTTGATGGCCACGATGAACGCCATCAAATTTACCAAGGGCAACAGCAGTAGGAGTTTTAATCAATTCCGTTGAAGAAGTAACCCACACAGAACACCCATTTTTAGACAGATTTGGCACGTCAATTTTGGGACGAGAGGTTTAATAAGAATGGGAGTAGGGGGAGCTCACGGAGTTAGGAGTTAGGAGTTAGGAGTTTAGAGTTATGAGTTTAGAGTTATGAGTTGGATTTTCAAAATTACCCATTACTCATTTACTATTACCCATCACCCATCACCCGTTACTCATTACCCATTTACCATTACCATTACCTATTCCCAATTCGCCATAGTTTAACTAAGGCTCTCGAATACCAATTTAATCCAAATTCTATAATTACTTTGCTCCAAAAGCTTTATGTTGAATAGCGACTAATAGGAAAAGTTTTTGATAAAGCCAAAGAACAAGGAACGTTTAGTACCATGCCTTCCTTTGCCATGACTGCACCGGAAAATTTCTGCTTAGCTTCTTGTCCAATCCGATCTAAAAACTCATCGTCGTGAGCTGGATCGTGGTGAAAAATGACTAAAGTTTTCACATTGGCGGCTTTGGCTACTTTGACAGCCTCTTGCCATGTAGAATGTCCCCAGCCGATTTTAGGCGATTTAGGTGAATAATATTCGTCATCGGTATAAGTTGAATCATAAATTAAAATATCGGCGTTGTTGGCAAGCCTTAAAACATTTTCATCCAACTTATCGGGATAATGTTCGGTGTCCGTAACGTATACAGCAGAACCACCTTGCCAATTAACTCGGTATCCTACGGATTCACCTGGATGGTTTAGCGGTGCAGTTTCTACGGCAATATCTTCTATATGAATCGTTTTTCCAGGATTTACCTCATAAAAGTCCAAATTGGACTGCATAATCTGCAAAGGTACGGGAAAATTTGGGTGCAACATCTGGTCGTTTAGACGTTGTTCAACTGTAGAACCATCAGGGGCTACTGCACCAAAAATATGAAATTTATTACCCCCTACAAATCCAGGGGTAAAAAACGGAAACCCCTGCACGTGGTCCCAATGAGAGTGAGTGAAGAAAAGATAAGCTTCTAAGGGCATTTTAGGTAACAAAGATTGCCCCAAAACGTGAATGCCGGTGCCCCCATCGAAAATAAAGCGTTTGTCGCCCACTTGCATCTCGACACAAGGGGTATTACCTCCATAACGAACGGTTTGAGGCCCGGGACAGGGAATACTGCCGCGAACGCCCCAAAATTTTACGGTAAATTGGTTCTCTATCCTAGACATGAGTGTTGCTTGTCAAGATTGAGCGGGCGAACAATACAAAAAATGTGACTCCAAGGGAGTTCAATTAATGCTGTCTTACCCGTTCTTGAAGGAAGGGTAAATTATTCATACAGCATATGTTTTTAATCGTGTTTTTGCGCAAGATAGGCGACTCACGGGCACCCACAAGAACTTTTTTAGAAAAAAAAATCTTGTGGGAACCCTTCACTTTCAAACTTATACTGCAAGTAATTTTAATGTACGTCTTAAGGTATAGACGTTTCTACTTTATAACCTATATTTTTCAGTAATGCATTTAACCTCTGAAAAAGCTTTAATTTTCCGAGATAAAATATTTCATTCAAACTTGAATTCGGCAAAAGGTAAGTGTTTGAGTCCATTTGGATAAGTCAGATTATAATGTAAAGGAGTAACACTGATGTAGTTATCACGTATAACATGCACATCAATCGGTATATTTTCAGGTAAATTAAAACTTATTGGTGGTTCTACATCTTCAAGAACTTCTCCTGTTAACCAATAGTAAGTTTTACCCCGTGGATCTACTCGTTTATCAAACACGTCAACGTAGCGCCGCACTCCCTGACGAGTGAATTTCATACCTTTTATTTGGTCCGATTCTACCGCCGGAATATTAACATTAAGTAACATCAAATCTAGTACAGATTTTTGGGCTAGTTGTTCCACAAGCATTTTGGCAAATTTTGCAGCACCTGCAAAATCCTTCGATGAATAACTAGTAAGGCTAAATGCAATGCTGGGAATTCCTTCAATCAAGCCTTCCATTGCTGCGGAAACAGTTCCAGAATAAAGAATTTCAGTTCCTAAATTAGCACCTTGATTAATCCCTGAAAGAACCAGTTGGGGTGGTGAATCCAGCAAAGCCCACAGCGCTAATTTTACGCAGTCTGAGGGAGTTCCATCACAAGCCCAAGCCTTGATCCCAGGGTGAAAGATCGATTCGACAATTTCAGCACGAATTGGTTGATGCAAAGTCAACCCATGTCCCGTAGCGGAACGTTCCCTATCCGGGCAAACTACACTCACATCATGACCCGCTTCTGCCATAGCATTAGCTAATGTACGTATACCCAAAGCGTTAATACCATCATCGTTAGAAATTAACAATCTCATTATTTCTACTCCCAACCGCCATAAGTCAATTTAGCAGTTAGAGGGGAGAGGTGGGGAGATGGGGGATGGGGAGGTGGGGAGATGGGGAGATGGGGAGATGGGGAGATGGGGAGATGGGGAGATGGGGGGAAAGATTTTTGACACTCTCCGCGGATTTTTCCACGGAGATTCTTGGTTCGACGAGTCCACTTAAATTATACCCCTTGCGGCATCTAACCCAGAGGTGGTTCTCTCCTCAAGCGTTGACTTTCCGAGTGCCCTTCGGGGTTGATATTATTTTATCATGAAAGGTTAAAACCTTTGGGCTCACTTTCATCTCCGGGATAAATCCACGGAGTTTTAGTCTAACGACTCACTTCGTGAACAGTTTTGATTTTTATAAATCCCAATTCACCCATGCCCTATTCACTTTTAATAGTTGCTTTTAAGCTATCAATGGCATATTACTAGTGTGAGTAGTCAGCAGTCGGTTGTTGGTTTGCTACTGACTAATGACTAATGACTAATGACTAATAACTAATAACTAATGACTGATGACTAGCGATTTACAATCTCAATTAGAAGAATTACGTATTGAAGCAGAGAAAGCAATTACTGGCGCTGATTCTTTGGAAAGCTTGGAGGAACTCAGGGTTAACTATCTGGGTAAAAAAGGTCAGTTGGGTATTCTACTGCGCGGTATGGGAAAATTAAGCGCCGAAGAAAGACCAAAAATTGGTGCGATCGCCAATGTTGTTAAGGAAGCTTTACAAAATAATTTAGATAAGCAACGTGTGGCTTTGGAAAGGTTGAAAATCCAAGCGCAGATTGAAGCGGAAACTATTGATGTGACTATGCCGGGTGTTTTCCGTCCTCAAGGCCGTATTCATCCGTTAAATAATGTTATAGACCGAACTCTAGATATCTTTGTCGGTATGGGTTATACGGTAGCCGCTGGTCCAGAAATGGAAAGCGATTATTATAATTTTGAGGCGTTGAACACCCCTCCAGATCATCCCGCTCGCGATATGCAGGATACGTTTTATCTTCCCGATGGAAATTTGTTGCGAACTCAAACTTCTTCGGTACAAATTCGGTTTATGGAAGAAAGCGAGCCACCGATTCGCATTATTGCACCGGGAAGAGTTTATCGAAGAGATAATGTTGACGCAACTCATGCTGCGGTTTTCCATCAAATGGAACTTTTGGCCGTTGACGAAGGATTAACTTTTACCGATCTTAAGGGTACCATTAAGGAATTTTTAGAAGCGATGTTTGGTGAAGTGGAAGATATTCGTTTCCGCGCTAGTTACTTCCCATTCACTGAACCTTCTGCGGAAGTTGATTTACGTTGGAATGGACGCTGGTTAGAGGTTATGGGTTGCGGTATGGTAGACCCAAATGTGTTGAAAGCTGTAGGCTACGATCCAGAAGTTTATACTGGATTCGCCGCCGGTTTTGGTGTGGAGCGCTTTGCAATGGTGCTACACCAACTCGATGATATCCGCCGCGTTTATGCTAGTGATTTGCGGTTTTTACAACAATTTTAAGTTAAGTAGGTCAGCGTTGAAAATAGTAATCAAGACAAGGGAATAGTGAATAGTGAATAGTGAGTGGGAAGCAGGGCTTTTAACTCAGTTTACTACTGTACTGCCGTCTTCGTTTATTTATGCCGACTTACTTAGTTGATAGTTGATAGTGGTTAGTTAATGGTTGAAAATTGAAAATTGATAATTGTTCCACTAACCACTTTTTATTTTTTACAATTATCACAATGTCCGCAACGTAAGTTTGCTGCTTCCTTTTCAAATCCAAAGGCGGTTAATAAAAATTGCCAGCGACACTTCTTTGTAGTCAAATACTTTTGCATCTGCTTCCCTGGGTGCGATCGCTGTTTTTTTTGATTTTTTAAGTCTTTCTGAATACTGTAATTAAAAGGATCGAGCCACTTTAATTTTCCCATACTATGCAGCAAAGAAAGGGCAGCAGCAGCATCGGGAAATTCTCGCGCTACTACATCTACTTCTCCTGTGGGTGGCAATTTTTTAATTAATTGTTTTGCTGTAAGCTGTTGAGAGCGCAGCTTATCTTCAAAAAATCTCTGTCTTTGTTTGTCTTCTGGATTCAATAACCCTGTGGGTTCGCTAATTAATGTCAGCGCTTCTGCTGGTTTTCCGTCTCTTCCTGCACGTCCAATTTCCTGTACGTATTCCGATAGTAATAAAGGTGCAGATGCCTGAATCACCCATCGAACATCAGGTTTGTTAATTCCCATACCGAAAGCCGATGTACAAACCACAAAGGGTATTTTTCCACTCAACCACCTAGCTTCAATCTCGCGTCTTTCTTCTGCACCCAATCCGCCATGATAGCTAGCGCTCTTGTAGCCCTTTTGTGTCAACCATATAGCTAAATCTTCGCTATCTCGTCGCGTGCGAACGTAAACTAATCCAGAAGATTGTTGATTTTTGTGAATAAATTTTAATAATTGTTGTTCTTTTCCTTGTGGTGTCCAAACAATCTGGACCTTCGGGTTAATATTACTTTTATAAGGATTCAGTTTAAATACAACAGGTTGCTGTAATCGTAAAGTTTCTGAAATTACAGTTTGGGCTAAAGGGTCAGCAGTGGCGGTAAAAGCGGCTAGCGCTATTTTGGTTCCTTTTGTTTTTGATTTAAGTAGCGCTGGTCTTACTGCCCCTAATCTTCGATAAGCTGGTCTAAAGGTATCACCCCACTGTACTAGACAATGGGCTTCATCTAGTATCAAGCCATTAATTACAAGTTCTGGGTGGGATAATCTTTCCCAAACTGGAGGGCTGAGTAAAGTTTCTGGGGATAGGTAAAGTAATCTTAGTTGTTGTCTTTCTAAGGCTTGTAGAGTTTGGCGACGTTGGGAAGAAGATAACTGACTGTGTAATAATGCTACAGCAAGTTTACGTTGTTTTAATTCCTGTACTTGGTTTTCCATCAATGCTACCAAGGGAGAAATCACCAAAGTTAATCCAGTCTGTAATAGTGCTGGAAGTTGGAAGCAAATTGACTTACCCCCGCCGGTAGGCATAATAATTAAAGTATCTTTTTTTGCTAGTAGACTTTGAACTATTTCGCCTTGAGGTGGACGGAAATCTTCATAACCCCAAATTTTTTGGAATGTAGCGCGAACCTGGAGCCAAGATGGTAATTGGGCTTGATTCATAGTAAATGGGTAGATGCACCCTTTGCCTTGCACACTTTTTATGACGAGCTTTGAATATAACTCTTATTGTTAACATAGTGCTTCAGTATTTTCAACTATTATGCTTTTAAGTTTTCGAGTATGTTTCGATGGTTGTGGAAATAGATCTTATTTCCAATAAATATATTTTTTAAACGCAGCGGAAAGTGTGGTCTTGGGGAGCCACTGCGTTGCCGAGGTTCCCTCGGTTGAAGCAAGTGAAGCAGCGCGGTCTTGGGGGTCTCCCCCATGAGCGACTGCTGTTCACGAAGTGTGCGCGAAGCGCATACCCGAAGGGTGGCGTGGTTTCCCCCATGAACAACTTTTCAAGACAAAGGCGCGCGGAGGTAAGCGCGGAGTTACGCAGAGAGGGGAGGGAGTAGAGATATATTGATTTTGTTGCACGGTAAAATCTGATGGGGAGAAGGGGTATATCAATTGCCATACAATAAAGACAGTTTCTCTAAACTCAAAAACAATGGTCGCATCCCCACAGCAAGACTATATCACCCCAGAAGAATATCTCCAACTGGAGGAAGAAAGCGATGTCAAGCACGAATACATCGACGGTTATGCTTATGCAATGGCTGGTGCTAATGATGCTCACGTTACCGTATCGTTAAACTTAGCTACGCTTCTGCGCGATCATGTAAGAAGTTCAGGTTGTCGCGTTTACATCTCGGATATGAAAGCGCGTATTGAAAAACTAAATCGATACTATTATCCCGATGTGATGGTTACCTGCGATGGAAGAGATAAGGAAAATACTACACAGAAGAAATTCCCTTGTTTAATTGTGGAAGTTTTATCAGATTCTACAGAAGCATTCGATCGGGGTGATAAATTCGCTGATTATCAACTATTGGAAACTCTCAAAGAATATGTTTTAATTAATGTCAAGCGTCAGCGAGTTGAATGTTTTCGTCGCAATAGTCAAGGGCTTTGGGTATTACAATTTTATACTTCGGATTCGGAATATTTTCAACTGCAAAGCATTAATTTTGAAGGGGAAATGAGCGCTCTTTATGAAGATGTGGTTTTTGAATAATTCTTTACGTACTCAGGAACTTCAACGCCTTCAATCAAACGCTCGTCGGCGATCGCTTTACCTGCAACCATTTGTAATGGTAAAACACCCGCCCAAATTGGTAAATTATAATCTGCTTCATCATCCACAGGATTACCCGTACGTACCTTTGCTGATGCTTCTGTTAGAGGTAGAGAGAGTACCATCGTTCCCTGTAATTCTTGTTTATTTGGTTGACGTGTTTCTTGCCAACGTTGCGGTACAATGTGTTCGGTAAAGGCTCGCAACGCTTCATATTTTTCTTCAGTATTATTAACTAAAGTCGCAGTACCGAATATAACTACAGAACGGTAATTCATTGAGTGGTGGAAAGCGGAACGTGCTAGTACAAGTCCATCTAGTAGAGTTACTGTAACGCAAATTTCGATACCTTGGCTTAAATTACGCAACATTCTACTTGCTGGCGAGCCGTGAATATAAAGTTTGTCTTCGACTCTTCCGTAAGCGGTGGGAATTACGAAGGGTTGATTATTTGTGGTAAATCCTATGTGACAAATTAATGCTTCATCTAAAATGTTGTAAATAACTTGAGTTTCATAATTACCGCGTTTTGCTACTCTTTTAATTTGGCTGCGTTGGGTGGGGGTAAGTTGTTGTTGATTGGTTTTGATGTTTGGAGTAGTCATGATTTATTTTTGTTTGGTAGTAAGCACGAAGAGTGCTTGGTTAATTGAGCTAAATAAAAGGGCTGTTAGGGGAGCGTGCCGCTTGCGGCATAGCCCTTATTACGAGCAAAGATATTTAAATAAAATCTAATTGCATTGCGTTACTTGGTAAAAAATCTAAGCTTTCATAAACAGATTTACCTGCTGGTGAAGCATTTAAAATAGCTCTTGTACAACCAATAGATTTCAGATACTCAACTGTGGCGTTAGTTAATTGTTTCGCTATTCCTTTTTTGCGGTAAGAAGGTTCGACGTAAACGCCCCAAATATATCCGTATTTACGATATTCTTCTTGCAGTATCTGTGGATATAAACCTGTAAAAAGCTGACAACTTGCAGAGCCTATAATTAAATTATCAATTTCTGCAAAGAAGCTTTTGAAAAATAATTTTTCACGAGCTTGTTTGATAAACTCTAAAGTCAGATTCCGGTGATTGGGTTTGATAGAGTTTTCAGGAACACCAATATCCAGCCACATTTGATAAAAATGTTCTACAATTATTGAATCTTCTTGGGGAATTATTTCTCTAATTTTAATATTTATTCCTTCATGCATTTCTCTTTTTCTTCGTAAACTTAATGGTGCGTTACGGCAGAGCTAAGATATTTATTTTTATTTGATATTATTTCGTGCCGTAACACACCCTACAAAATAACAATTTCGTCGCCTATTTTAATAATTTGATTTCCAAATTCTTTACTAGCTAATCTAGTATTTACTGCCAGTTTATAAAAATGATTGAAACGAGATTTATTCACCCATTCCGGCAAAGTTTCTCTACGTTTCTTAATAAATATTTTCTGGAAGTTTGAATTAACTTCTCCTGTCATTGCATTGCGAGTGGGAACAATACAGCGCTGACAGGGATTTACACCTACAAATTGCAAATTACTAATTTTAAAATAAACAACATTATCAGTTTCAGAAAATAGTCTGTCTTCCCAAAAGGCTGGTACTCCATCAATTTCTATAGTGGTACGCATTCTACGACGGATGTCGTTTTCATTTAAGTCTGGATACCAAGAAGCAACTTCTTTTAAAGTAGCAGTACTAATTATAGTTGGTCCCGGTGAAATAGTATCATCAGGAAAGCCAGTGATTAAATTCTGTTGTAGCTTAACATTAAAACCAAAAAAATCGCTTAACCAAGCTTCTAAATGTTGTGTTTCTGACTCTAAATTAAAACTTTTTTCTATATTGCTACCTTGAATTTGCAACGAAACAATTTTATTTTCTAAATCAAATGTTGAGCGCAATAAATGTATTTTTGCATAACGTTTAGCATTGACATATTTACCTTGTTCGTCAAAAATGGCAAATTGGCGATTGCGAAGCCATGCCGCAGGCTTATGGCACTCTAAGGCACCACTCTGCAAAACTTTCGCTCGTGTCACTTCTACCCCATCAAGCGACTTAATAGGATAAATGCAAATCTTGGCTATGTGGGGCATATTTAGCCTCCAGATAATTGCGCTCGTTTGAACTTAAGAACAGCGTAATTTATATAGTGGTTAGTTACAATAGCCAATTCTTTGATTTAATACCAGTCCACTTTGATGATGCCTGGGTGAGGTTAGACTCGATGGAAAGTAACTGAGTTTGTAATTGAATTACCTATCTAGGCAAGGGGAGAAGGGGAGAAAATTACTTGTTGTTTATTAACCTGAGTTTCCTTGGCTGAGATTTTGCACCATTGTCGTTAAGCCTAAATTCCCGGCTTGAAATTAATTTCAATGCTCATATACAAAGTACGTTTTAACGTACTAAAAGCCTTGCCCAGTCTGATAAATCAGACTTTGTTTTTTAGCCTGGGAATTTATTCCCGTGTTGTTGAGAATGGTGCAAGATGTGAATTGGGGGGAATACTAGTAGCGCTACGTGGAAGTCAAAAGTTAAAAATATTGTTTTATAAAGACTTGATGCTTTTGATATGGATGGCACATCCTTTGATGTTGACGTTAGAAGAAATTAGTAAAACAGAAGCAAAAATTAACACAATTACTTTAGCAACGCTATCATCACAAAGTTTAAATAAACTGGTTTCTGATACTTTAAATAATACCTATGAAGATGAGTTAAAAGTAAAAATATTTTAAATTGTCAACCAATTAAATTTTAGATACAGCAAGTCAAGGAAAAACATTTTATGAAATAGAAAAAACCTCACAACATCACTATTAATACTAAATTATATACAGAAAATAATATAGTATTAACTAGTATAAAAGATAATGGTCCTGGTATATCAGAAACAGTTAAATCGCCTATTTTTTGATCGTATTTTTACTACAAAATAAGTTAGTAAAGGTACCGAATTGGGTTTAGCGATCGCCAAACAAATTATTGAAGAAACTCACGGTGGAAAATTAACTTGTAATTCAACACAACATTAGGGCAAGGAACAGAGTTTGCTATCAAGCTACCTATATCGTGATGAGTAATCAAACCAATTTTCAATATGTATTTTTAGCGACATTTTGGCAATTTTTAATCGGGTTTGAATGTATAAATTGTTGAGATAAATAGACAGTATATGATTTCATAATCTTACAAATATATTATGATTCTGCGTAAATAAGGATACATATGTTAACATAATAAAGACAATTTGATATCAACAAAAAACAGTATTTATTTTTTAATGATTTAAATCGAAAAATTGCCTCGCACTACTTTAGCCTTTCTCATTAGGACTAAAAAATAGTCTGTGTAAGCCTGCGTCAAGGGTTCCCATTAAAATTTTTTTCTTCTTAAAAAAAATTAATGGGTGCCCGTTATGCCTTAGCTTATCTCCTCACATATGCCGACGTTGTGAGAATAATTACATCAATCTGTTAATAAGTCCTGAAATAGTCAGTTTGCGAAGAAAAACTTTTAAGGTTACGCGTCAATTATTAAATACTGAAAGGGAGTGAAGAGCAATGCGAATTTTATTAGTTTATCCTTTATTTCCCAAAACTTTTTGGTCATATGAAAAAATCTTAGATTTAGTAGATAAAAAAGTTTTATTACCACCTTTAGGGTTAGCAACAGTAGCAGCGATTTTACCTCAAGAATGGGAGTTTAAATTAGTCGATCGCAATATTCGCTCCGTGAGTGAAGCTGAATGGGAATGGGCAGATATGGTAATTTTATCTGCTATGATTGTCCAAAAAGAAGACTTAGTTGACCAGATAAAAGTTGCCAAACAACATGGTAAATTAGTTGCAGTGGGTGGCCCCTATCCAACTTCCGTACCCGCAGAAGCTCAGAAAGCTGGAGCAGATTTTCTCATACTTGATGAAGGGGAAATTACCCTACCAATGTTTGTAGAAGCGGTAAAAGCTGGTAAAACAAGCGGTGTATTTCGCGCCACGGAAAAACCAGATGTGACTGCAACTCCTATTCCTCGCTTCGACTTGTTAGAGAGAGAAGCTTACGACATGATGTCGGTGCAATTTTCTCGCGGTTGTCCATTTCAATGCGAATTTTGCGATATTATTGTGCTCTATGGGCGCAAACCCCGTACTAAATCTCCAGCACAGCTTTTAGCTGAATTAGATTGTTTGTATGAATTGGGTTGGCGTGGGGGCGTATTTATGGTGGATGATAACTTTATTGGCAATAAGCGCAACGTTAAGTTATTGCTCAATGAGTTAAAAGTATGGATGAGGGAACATGAATATCCATTCCGCTTTGATACTGAAGCTTCTGTCGATTTAGCACAAGATCCAGAATTGATGGAATTGATGGTTGAGTGTGGTTTTGCTGCGGTATTTTTGGGGATTGAGACACCAGATGAAGACAGTTTACAATTGACAAAGAAATTTCAAAATACCCGTAACTCTCTGGTTGAATCGGTACAATCTATTATTAAAGCCGGTTTACGCCCAATGGCTGGCTTTATTATTGGCTTTGACGGCGAAAAAGTCGGTGCTGGCAATCGCATTGTTAGTTTTGCCGAGCAAGCTGCAATTCCTTCTACGACTTTCGCCATGTTGCAAGCATTGCCAAATACCGCATTATGGCATCGTTTAGAAAGGGAAGGAAGATTGCGCGAGTCTAAAGACGGAAACATTAACCAAACGACGTTAATGAATTTTATTCCCACTCGCCCTTTGGAAGATATTGGCAGGGAATATATTGAAGCATTTTGTGCTTTATATGAGCCGATAGCTTATTTAGATCGTACCTATCGCTGCTTTTTAATGATGGGTAAACCGAGTTGGAAAGCACCTGCTAAAACACCTGAATGGAAGATTGTAAAAGCATTTGCAACAATTGTTTGGCGACAAGGTATTAAACGGGAAACTCGCTGGAAATTCTGGCATCATTTATTCGGTATTCTTAAGCATAATCCCGCAGTATTGGAACATTATTTATCTTCCTGCGCTCACAACGAACATTTTCTTGA
>JBCCSG010000201.1:0-13105 GCA_039200565.1 Cyanobacteria bacterium P01_D01_bin.50
AATCACTAATTCACATCCAAGTACAAGTAATTTTGCTGGTAAGTTTCTTGATTTATACATTTTCACTGATGAGACAAATAAAATATTCACAGAAAGTTTTACCGCTCAATTAATTAAATTATCAGAAAGCGAAACAGAAATAGCAAAAAATATCATAGAAATTCTCATTGATAAATTTACAAATCAATTAAAGACAATAGAATTTGATGTCATTCTTGATTTATTAGGACATTCAATTTCAGAAATTCGAGAATTCGGTGCATTGATAGTGATTTCTTGTTATAACAGAGAGGTTGCATCAAAATTAACATGGATACCTAATGTAGTCGATTTGATTAGTATTGAGCGTGTTGGTAATTTCGGCAATGCTAATACGGTTAATAAGACAATAGAATTAATTTTTACTTTAATACAGAATCCCAGCGATAAAATTCGCAAAGCAGTCAAAATAATTATTCATCGCTTAGCTAAAGATTATCCGAATTTAAATTCACAACTTGCATCAAGTCTGATTAAAGTTTTATTTTATTCTAGAAGAAATGAAGATTATCACAAAGATATAATTTTGATACTACAGCAAGACTTACCAGATTGGGAAAAAAGCGTAAGTAAAGAAGTAGCTGTTAAGTTGTTATCTATATATTCCGATGCCGCGCAGAAGATAGGAAGCATTTTATTAGAAGCTAATTATCAACAATGGATAACTGAATTTACTACCAGCGATATTATTACACTTGCGAATAGCTATAGTTATGAATTAAGAGAAACTGCAAGAAAAATATTTTTACAAAATTTACACATAATTCGTCAAGATGCTCAAGAAATATCAGCAGCAATTCCCTTGTTAGATGTATATTGGCACGACACGTATGATTTTGCTTTTCAAATTTTTACACAAGAGTTTCATTTAGATGAATTTACACCTAAAATTTTAATTCAACTTTGTAATACAAGCAGTGCGGGAAGAGATATATTAACTCGCTATCTAAAAAATGTTAGTAATTTAGAAACTGATAATTTAGATTCTATAAATCAAATAGTATCTGAATTTATTGAGTTGATACTGAATAAAAATATTCAAAAATGTTACACCACTTACCCAATAAAAATGAGTTTAAGGGAATTGGTGACTCTACTATGGGAAGAATTGCATCCTTGGATGACAACTGTTAGTCAAGAAGATATTTTTAAGCTGCTTGATACTGATTCTTCTGTAACTCAAGATTTAGGATGTTCGTTACTAGACTTAAATGACCAAGCTTGTATTGATGGTTTTTCTACAAGTAATATTATTACTCTCGCAAATAGTAATAATTCATTTATTCAAAAAAAAGGGAGACAGATATTTCTAGAAAAATTTACTCATATTCGTTCAAATCCCCAAGAATTACTAGAATCGGTACAATTGTTAGAATCAAAGTGGAAGGATACCCAAGATTTTGCCGATAATATTTTCAATCAGGAATTAAATATAGAAGAATTGACGCTTGAGATTATAATTAGAATCTTAGAAAGTACAAATCAAGATGCCAGAGAATTAGGAAGCAGTTTATTAACTATTTATTTTGAATATATAAAATTGCAATCTGCTGATAATCCAAGTTTGCAGCTTGAACTCGTTTCTAAATTAATCAATATCTTACTAACACCAGAAAAGCAAGAAGAAACTTATAGCTATATAGTCAAATTTTTGCGAAATAATTTACAGGAATATACCTCAATAATTAACAGAGAAACCACATTCAAGTTAATTAATGCCGAAACTTCATCAGTACAAGAATTAGGAGGAATAATATTAGAACAAAACAGCGATCGCTTTTATCAACAACTTACCATCAGGGAAATAGTAGAATTAGCAAACCACGATATTCTATCAATTCGTCAAGCAGCACAAAGATTATTTTTACAAAATTTAAACCGTCTCCGCAATAATTCCCAAGAAATGTTAGAAGCAGTACGAATACTGGATGCAAAATGGGAAGATACTCGCGAATTTGCCGATCGTATCTTGAAAACAGAGTTTGACGAAAAAGACTTTACATCAGATATTTTAATTACGATTTGCGATAGCACTCATGCTGAAGCTAGAAAAATTGGACGCGATTTATTAACTCGTAATTTCCGAGAAATTGATGGGGAAGAGTATTTCTTGAAATTTAGCGAAAATCCAGCCCAAGATATGCAAAAGTTTGTCACAAACTACTTTGAAAAGTATGCTGCTAATAATCCTCAACGTCTAAAAGAATTAACACCTTATTTTATAACTGTATTATCCAGTGTTAATCGAAATCGTACTGCAAAAAAAAGAGTTTTGAGTTTTCTGAAAGCTGAATCAGATAAAAGCCAGGAAGCAGCGAAGATTATTGGCGAAATTATTAGCAGACAATCGGCGAGTATGGCAACTGTTGATAAAGCGATCGCAATTGAAATCATGCTCAAAATCAAGAAAAAATATCCCGAAATTTCTTTACCTATAGAGCTTCAACCCGTGACGGAAGAAAGACGAAAAAGCTTGAAAACTACAATTTGACGATTTCAAAAACCGGGAATATGATTGATTTATACTGACTCAATCACGCGCTGTAATTAATAAATAGCCTTGCAATTTAAGGATGGTGTATCGCCATCTATGTACTCAGTTAATCCATGCATCACTAAAATGCTTTTCACTTTGTGCTTTTACGAGCATGAATTATCCCAGTTTTACTTTTCTAAAAGTGAACTGAAATCATGCTCATCCGCACGTGAGTTAAGCATTTTAGTCCTTTGAGGTTTACGAAGGTTCAGGTTTTATTAATTATAATTTGCGCGTGATTTTCATTTTTAAGACTTAGCAAAAATATGTATTTTATTGTAGGGGAGATCCTCAGGTGCTGTAGATTCTCTTCCCTCATTATTGCTGTTGTGTGATACTTAGAAAGATTTTTGAGGTAACAATAAGCTTTGTGTCACGCACTAAATATGATTGTGACAATTGCGGCTATTCCTGAGCGGCATGAGAAAATTTGTTTGAAGGTTATTAATTCTGAGATGCCCCAGGGCACCCTAGAATTTAGATACGATTAAGTAATTCTTTGCTTGAGTAAGCTTTGGTAAACATATCTAAATAAGCTGCTACGCATTTAAGTTGTATATTATCCTATTCGATAATAATTCCTCAAACTTTCTTTAATGGCGGAATGCCAGACTTTTGACAAGAGTATTGTGCATTTTTAATGCACAATAGCTTATCTTGCCAAAATTCAGGTTTAATTTATTTTAGCCGTCAGAGGGTTCCCATTAAAAATTCTTAATGGGTTCTTGTCACACACCTTACATTACTAATTTATTAATCTCTACTGCCGCCATTAATAGCAATCAATAAACGTAAGATGAAGACAAATAAATTGATGTAGGTAAGATACATCGATAAAGCAGCAGGAAGATATTCGTCATCGTTATAGGTACGGGGTAGTACGTAGAAATCAACTACCGCAGCACCAGCGAATAGTAATACACCCAAGCCAGAAATACCTATTTCTAACCATCCTGGGGTATATACGCCAAATAAAGACAATACCAATTGCAAAACTAGAACTACAAGTAAAGCAATTACACCCAAACGGATGGTTTTTGTTAAAGCCATACCGTCAGAGTCGGAGAGGTTTGAACCAATTTGACGGGCAGCGATAAAAGTTACTCCACAACCGAGAGCGGCAATACCAATACCTTCAATGCCTACTCCTTGAGTTCTTAGGGCTACAAATACTAAGCCGCTAAGGGTATAACCAGATAAAAGACTATAAGCAGCTAGTAAAGGTAATGCTACTTGCTTATTACCGCGAGAAGCAACATTTTGAGCGACGAAAAACAAAATTAGCTCTAGGATTATCGCACCGAAAAAAGTGGGATAAAACAGTTGGGGATTATTGCGGATAACACCAAGTCCACCATAAGTTCCCAAAGCAGTAAGTACTAAGCCACCACCAACGTAAGGAAGAGCGTTGGCGATTACATTAGGTCCCACAAGGGCTTGAGTTTTAGCGTCGCGAATAGCGTTTCGGAAGTTGCTCGTATTACTCATATTTACAACAAGTTCTTAATTTAGATATTGCTCTTTCTCCTATTTTTACGCAATTTATAAAATTCATGACGAGTTATTGGTTCTCTTAAGAACAACTTAATAAAGTTACAACTTACGACTGTTAAAGTTTTGAGGAAATAATAACTACTTATCTTGACAATAAATTTGAGGTTTAAACTGCGTAATAATACGCATGAAAGGGGTCTTGTACCTTGTAAGTTCAGTGAAACAACGAATGGTGTGAAAAAGGATTCCCAAGGAAAATAATTACAGCTTTGATAGAACTTTACTCGGCTCAGTTTTTACAAGAAAAAGAGTCCCTAAAGGAAATTGTATGGCAGTAATTCAGTCCTCCCTCCGGTCTGATGGTATGGAATTATTGTGTCTATATCACCAGAATCCTTCTATTAGACTTCGTAACAGACTAGTAAAATTGCATAGTGGTTTAGTACGGAAAATGGCTCATAAATTTAGTCATCAATGTAATGAGCCTTATGAAGATTTAGAGCAAATTGGTTACTTCGGTTTAATTAGAGCAATTGAACGTTTCGATCCCAGTCAAGGATACGCATTCAGTTCTTTTGCTGTGCCCTACATTCGGGGTGAAATGCTACACTTTTTACGAGATCGCAGTACTTTATTAAAGATTCCCCGTCGTTGGCAAGAATTGTACAATGAAGGGCAAAAAGTGCGTAAAGAATTAGCAGATGCTTTAGGAAGACAACCATTAGATTTGGAAATTGCTCGCAAACTGAAAGTATCGGTGCAGGAATGGCAAGAAACTAAGCTAGCCGTTCAAAATCGCATGCCTTTGAGCTTAGATGCAACTGTAGTTAACTATGTCGATTGTCAAATAACTTTGGGTGAAGCATTACCTTGTCCCCAGACAGCGGCTCAGCAACACTTAGAAGAAGAGCGGCAACAACTCCATGGGGCTATGGGTATGTTAGAAGAAAAGCCTCGTATGGCGGTGGAATTGGTATTTTTAAAAGAATTTTCCCGTAAAGATGCAGCGAAGAAAATTGGTACTAGTCCAATGACAGTAACGCGGTATCTACAAAAAGGAATCGATGACTTAATGGGTTTAATGCAACAAACACAGGCAGTAGCTACCGGAACATGAGAAACCGAAAATATTGCAAAATTTATCAGTTTAAATATGGCTGTAAATATAGCCATAAAAATTTTATTGTGCCTCAGAAATTTGTCATCTATTAAAGCTACATCTAAACTGATGAATCTCGTCACATGCTAATTCCACAGAGGCTCAACATATTCCCAAAAATTAGCAACAGTTTTTTTACTAAATTGAATAATTATAATCGAGCATGGGGCATAGGATATTGGAAGCAGGGAGTGGGGGAATTAGGAGTATTGAGTATTGAGTTATGAATTAAAAATTCTACCCCCTCTTCCGCTCTCTCCCCCCTTCTTAGTTAAGAATTAAGTAATAACAGTAGGTTTATCTCGTCCGGTATTAGCGCGAATCTGAGCTATTTCGTCGGCGAGGGTAATTAGTTCTGCTAATGCTTTTTGGGGATCTAAGTCATGTTTTGTACTATCTGGCTCATAACTTTCTAAGTAAACTCTCAGAGTTGCTCCTTGGGTTCCGGTTCCAGAAAGTCGAAATACAATCCTCGAACCGTCTGTAAAACCAATCCTTACTCCTTGCTTCTGGCTGACGCTACCATCCACAGGGTCTGTATAACTAAAGTCATCGGCATATTCGACTTCATATTTACCCAACTGCTTGCCCTTCATTGTTGATAACGAAGAACGCAGATTTTCCATTAAGGTATTGGCTTTTTCTTTGTCTACTGCTTCGTAGTCATGGCGGGAATAGTAATTCCGGCCGTAAGTTTTCCAATGTTCGCGGACAATTTCTTCAACGGATTGCTTTCGAGATGCTAAAATATTAAGCCAAAATAAAACAGCCCAAAGTCCATCTTTTTCTCGTACGTGGTTGGAACCAGTACCAAAACTTTCTTCACCGCAAAGAGTAGCTTTCCCCGCGTCTAAAAGATTTCCAAAGAATTTCCAACCTGTAGGAGTTTCGTAACAATCAATCCCCATTTTGGCTGCTACTCTATCTACAGCAGCACTAGTGGGCATGGAACGCGCTACACCAGCAATACCCGAACTGTAAGCCGGTACTAGCCTAGCATTCGCAGCTAAAACCGCTAAACTATCGCTGGGAGTTACAAAGAAATTGTTTCCCAAAATCATATTGCGATCGCCATCTCCATCGGAAGCTGCGCCAAAATCGGGAGCGTTTTCTGAGAATAGTATTTCAACTAATTCATGAGCATAAACTAAATTCGGATCTGGATGTCCGCCACCGAAGTCTTCCAAAGGTGTACCGTTACGTACGGTTCCTTCCGGGGCTCCTAAACGTTGTTCAAATAAAGTACGAGCGTAAGGCCCCGTTACCGCGTGTAGGGAGTCCATACACATGCGGAAATCTCCGGAAGTTAACAGTTGACGGATGCTATCAAAATCAAACAGTGACTGCATCAATTCAGCATAATCAGCAACTGAATCAATAACTTGAACCGTCATCGAACCTAGTTCAAAACTGCCTAATTTGCCTAAATTTACATCTTCTGCTTCTATTTTCTTGTAAGCGTCAATTGTTTTACTGCTGCTGTAGATTGCGGTGGTTACTTTTTCCGGTGCGGGGCCACCATTATCGGTATTGTACTTGATCCCAAAATCTTCATCGGGACCTGCTGGATTATGGCTAGCGGAAAGAATAATACCGCCAAAAGCTTTGTATTTGCGGATAATACAGGAAACAGCAGGAGTAGACAAAATACCGTTTTCCCCTACCAATACCCGTCCAAAACCATTAGCCGCCGCCATTTTGAGAATAATTTGGATAGCTTCACGGTTGTAAAAACGACCATCACCACCCACAACTAAGGTTTGTCCTTGATAACCTTCAAGACTATCAAAAATCGATTGAACAAAATTTTCCAAATAATTGGGTTCTTGAAAAACCTTAACCTTCTTTCGTAAGCCAGAAGTACCGGGCTTTTGGTCGGTAAATGGCTGAGTTGAAACAGTACGAATATTCATCTATAAGTTTTTAGGTACCGATAATAATTAAAGTATCAGCCAAAGTGCCACAGGTTAAATTTTAAAGAAGTTAGGAGTAATTTTAATTTTCTGTCATATTTTTTCTAAAATCGCAGCTTGTTCCATATGCCAGGAATGCTTTTTATCGATATGTACCGCACCTTCTGTAGCTAGAATATGGGATGGTGCGAGTTTGATATCGGAAATATCCTTAACTTCCCAACAGTAACGACCATAAGCCTCTACATATTGATTTACCATTTCCTGGCGTTGTTGAAATTCATCAAATACAGAGTTAACTAAAATACTTATTTAAATAGTTTTAATTAGTAAATATACTGTTTTTAAAAGCTGAATAAGCAGCCGCACTCATTGCTACATATTGACTTTTTATCAATCATTGAGCTTTAGCCGACCAAGAAATAAGTTCACAATCGAGACATACCCAATCGGTATTTAATCTCAACCAAAAGTCACTGTCACAAAGAGCTTTATTTACCCGTGCTAAAAATTCCGCTTCTAATTCTGAATTATCAAAAAAGCTTCTGCCGGTGCGAGTGTAACAGATGCCGATGCCTTCATTAACAATTCCAAACCGTAAATATTTCTTGCTCCAAATATCAATACCAATACTCGAATCGTCAGAAAGTAATATTACAGCATTGCAATATTCTTCGTAGGAATATTTATCTGATTCGACATCATAAGTTGTTGTACATTAAAAATGCACAATACTCTTGTCAAAAGTCAAAAGTAATATTGTTTGAGGCATTCTTATAGAATAGAATAATATACAACTTAAATGCGTAGCAGCTTATTGCTTTACTTCGGGTCGTATTTCATATTTATTTTCAGAATCATTTATTACTGATTACGCAAATAGTATCTTTTTTATTGTAAAATGCATCACATTTTTACTTGTTTTCAACATAGTGATTAGGCTTATTTTGTTACACAATAGCCGGTTTTATCGCAATTTAATGGTCTATTTAGAGTTTTTTATTTATTAAATATTAGTAAATATATTGATTTGATTAAGCAGTCCATGCATCTCGTGTATCTGAGATGAACTTCTGCTATAAATGAATTAATAAAAAATTTTAAATCTACATCTTTTTCTAGAATAAATTTTTAAATCTAAAATGAATTCATTTGATAATTGGCAAGGATTACATCATTTAGGAGTAACTCTTATAGAATCAAAGCGCTTTAAAGAAGCATTATTAATTTACAATCAAATTCTAGAATCCCAACCAAACGTTTATGATGCTCTTGTTTTTCGAGGAATGGCACTACAAGGCTTAGAAAAATTTGAGGAAGCGTTGATTAATTTTGACAGAGCGATCGCCCATTCATCCCATTCTCATTATGTCTGGTATGAGCGAGGATTTACTTTATTTAAACTTGGAAAATTACAAGAAGCACTCTCATCTCTTGATATAGCTACAGAAATTCAGCCAGATTACCTTAAAGCTTTGTTATTACGGGGTATTGTGCTGTTGTCACAAAAAAAATTAGAGACGGCATTGATTAGTTTTGAAAAAATCATTCTTATCAAACCTAATTATCCTAAAGCTTGGTATGAAAAAGGCTTGACGTTATATGAATTAGGGAAATTAGAGGATGCGGTTACGTGTTTTAATAAAGCAATTAAGCTCAATCCAAAAAACGATTTAGCTTGGTACCATAAAGGTATTGCTTTATTTGATTTAGAAAATTATAAATCAGCTTTAACTTGTTTTGATAAAGCAATCGAAATTCAGCCTAATGATGCAAATAATTGGTATGAAAAAGGTTATACTCTATGGAAAATAAGACAATTAGAATCTGCGATTATTTGCTTTGATAAAGCAATCCAGTACAATCAAAAATTATACTTAGCGTGGTACGGTAAAGGTGTTGCTTTACTAGATTTAAAAAAATTAGAATCAGCTTTAATTTGTTTTGAACAAGTCATAGAAATTCAACCCAATAACCCTAGTTATTTATATGCATTGGGTTACGTCCTATCTGAATTAGGAAACTTAGAAGATGCAATTGAGATATTTTATCTAGTTATAGAATTAGAACCACAAGATTGGCTATTTCAAAATCAACTAGGAATTACACTAGGTAAATCAAAAAGATATGAAGAAGCAATTGCAGCTTTTGATAAATCACTAGAAATTAGTTCAAATAACTATGCAGCATATGGAGGTAAGGGTTTTGCACTTTATAAATCAGAAAGATATGAAGATGCGATTTTAGCCCTTGATAAAGCAATAGAAATTAATCCAAATTATGATCTTGCATGGAAAATTTACGGTTGGGTACTTCATAAATTAGGAAGGGATGAAGAAGCACTGGTAAAATTTGATAAAGCGATAGAACTTAATCCAGATTATTACCATTTATGGGGAAGTAAAGCTTTTGTTTTATTGACTTTGAAAAGGTATGAATCAGCAATTTTATTTTATAATAAAACTTTAGAGTTGTTTCCCAATGAACCAAATGCTTTATATGAGAAAGCTTGCTGTTATATGGGTTTAAATAATATAGATTTAGCAATTGAAAATTTACAAAAAGCTATAGATATTAATCCAACAGAATTTCGTGAAAAGGCAAAAACGGATTCAGATTTTGACAACATTCGCGATGATATCAGATTTAAAGCTTTATTTATAAATCATATGGGATAGTGATGGTTTCAACAACCAACTAATCTCTCGATAAATTCACTATAATCATCTTTCATCGGTAAATCCAATTCTCTTCTTATCCTTCTTCTAGTTGTAAAAACAATTTCATCTTTTACAGGGTTATACCCTTCTTTTTGATATTCTTCCCAATATAACCCCATTCCACGTTTTTGCCAATTGGGTAATTCGTTGAAGTTTATAAGGCAGTGCGTTGCGGAGGAACACGCACCGTTGTAGCAACTGCCGTCCGTGTTGAAATAATAATTCGTTTTTATCGGCTACTGATAAACCATCCATAATACTAGTACCGCTTGCGTTCGTCAAAAGTCAAAAGTATCAAGGTAATAAGTATTATTTTTCCTAGCCTTGAGGTTTTACGAATGGTTGGTTTATTTTAGCCGCGCTGTACTAGTTGTTTTACGCGCTGTTTCTCCATCTCCACGCAAGCACCAATAACTGTGAGAATTCAGTGAATTTCGATGTGCATCTTGCTGTCTCCAGCGGAAGTAATCTATAACTTGTTGAATATTCGCAAGTTGAGAAATCCGACAGTCAAAACAACCCATATCACCTAAAAGTAAGGAAAATTTGGCGCTGGCTTCTGCTGCCAAAAGTGAATTGAGTTTGCGAGTTTTACGCCGATAAATATTATTGCTTGCATATTCTTTATTTGTATAGAAGCATTTTGTTGAAGGATGGGAAGATATTCTTCAAGGTAACATTTCATGGTTTTGGTTGGAGATGGATGGATTAAACGCAAAGGTACGCTTCATGTTAGCGCAGAGGAAGATAGAGAGTGTGGTTGCGGATATGCCGTACGGGTTGCCCATGCCCTTGGGGCGCTACTTAACTTTTTCTTCTACTCGTGACAATGGAGTTTTATACGTCTAAGTGAGCCTAATCTTCTATCTCCGAGTCAATTTATAATTCAATCCTCCAAGTACACAATACTTAATATCAGCAATTAGAGGTAATTAATACTACTTTTTCAGAAAAGAAAATTCTTGTTGCATTAATTTACAATTATTCTTGTATTTGTCTAAAATCCTTGATGAGTATAGATAATACAATAATTCCTCACAAAAACAAAAAAATAATCTTGCGAACAATAAATATATTGAGTAAAAATGCATACTTCATATCGAGAAAAAGTTCTAAAATACTGATTAGTCATTGGAGGCTTCAATAAGCTCTGAAAAAGTCCTTAAAACTCAGTATAAAAGTAATAATATTTCTTACAGGAAGGTAATTATGTCTAATAATGGCTACACTGTTCGTGAAAATCTTTTGGAATTTGAAGAAAGCGTTTTAGAAGATTTGAACCAAGGATATGACTTAGTTGATGTTGCATAATTTTTATATATAGAAAATACTACTTTCGGCATGGGAGTTGCCCATAATGTTTAAATAGCCGAGTGAGTATAAATATTGATAGTAAGTCTAGTAAAAATTGTCATATAAATCCTAAAAGATTGCATAAAAAAACATTCTCGTTTTCGTAGAAAGTTTATAGAATCCTGATAAGTAATTGGAGGGTTAAAAGAGCTTCTTTTATACTCCGTAAAAATCCGAAAAAATACTCAACTATTTCTTACAGGAAAATCATTATGTCTAATAACGCGTACAGTCTTCGTGAAAATCTTTTGGAATTTAAAGAAAGCGTTTTAGAAGATTTGAAGCAAGGATATGACTTAGTTGATGTTGCATATGGTGATGGAAATTGGGTTGGAGTTTATCAAGACACACCTAATAATACTGGTTATTACGCCGCAAGCAGTATTGATAAACTTACACAAACTGTTCAACAGCAGTGGGATGAGGGTGGATATCGTTTAACTGATGTTGAATACGGTGATGGTACCTGGTTTGGGACTTTTGAAAAAAAATATGGTGCTAATGCTTATAGCTATGCAACCAGTCTTAATGAGCTTACGGAAAGTATTTCACAAAGATGGAACCAAGGATATGACTTAGTTGATGTTGAATACGGTGATGGTATCTGGTTTGGGACTTTTAGAGATGTTCCCGGTACTGGTGGTTACAGCAGAGCAAGCAGTATTGATGAATTTAAAGAAGATATTCAAGGAATGTGGGATAAAGGATATGACTTAGTTGATGTTGAATACGGTGATGGTATCTGGTTTGGGGTTTTTCAAGATGATTCTAGTATTACAAGTGGTTACAACATTGCAAGCACTTTTGATGAACTTGCAGAAGGTATTAGTGAAAGATGGGGTGAAGGATACGAATTAGTTGATGTTGAATACGGCGATGGTATTTGGTTTGGCACTGTTGAAAAGGAAACGTATAATTACTTCGAGCAACAATTTCAACTTTATGAGTTAATGCTAGAGCAAGGAACACTATTGAATTTGGCAAGTATGAGAATACATTCTATCTAAAATCCGGCGGAGGATGTAAGGATACCTCATAAATAAAACTCGAAATTTTTCAGATCCCCCATTATTCCCCTAATAAAAGAGAAACTTTACCCTCCTTTTATTAGGGGGGATCTAAAAATTGCGCTAAAAACTATACTTTTCTGGCTTTTTCAGTTTTTGCTAAATATTGCTTGGTGCCCTGCGGCAGCCGCAAATTTATTTATGAGCAGAAATTTTTTCGAGCCGTAAGACACCCTACATCTTACGTTGTCAAAAAATCTAGTCCACGCAGGTGGACTTCGCAATTATAGCCCCACCCTTCGAGGGTGCGGGCTAATTTCGATCGCCAATTCCCAGTTTTCCCCATGTCTCCTCAAACACAAACCCCAACCACGCAAAAGTTGCTCGAATTGTTAATAAAGTAATCAAAAGTTTACTAACTACTCCAAAATATCCCAAAATACCAGAGACTGAAAAAATAGCAGTTAACATAAATTCCAGTCTCTACCGTGAAGATTTCAACTAACGACTCAGCAGCAACCGAATCTCGTAAAGCCGACCATATCCGCATCTGTCTGGAGGAAGATGTTCAATGTCGTCAAACGACTAATAGGTTTGAACGCTACTATTTTGACCATTGTTGTTTACCAGAAATTGACCGCTCGGAAATTGACATCAGCACTACATTTTTCGGAAAATTGATGAATGCACCTTTGTTAATTTCCTCAATGACTGGGGGAACTCAAGAAGCTAAAACTATCAATTCTCGTTTGGCGAAAGTTGCTCAATATTACAGATTGGCTATGGGTGTGGGTTCCCAACGAGTGGCGGTAGAAAATCCGGAGGTTGACCATACTTTTGCGGTTCGCAAGTATGCTCCTGATATACTATTGTTCGCTAATTTG
>JBCCSG010000202.1:0-13094 GCA_039200565.1 Cyanobacteria bacterium P01_D01_bin.50
GATATAGTTTTATAAATGATTTTATGTGGAATAGAATAATCAATTATTGGATGAAACCACATTTGAAAAATATTGTGAGAAAAACTAGTTATAGGCTGAAGAGAAGTTTTAGATAAAAAATTAATTGTATAATTATTATCTTGTTTCTTTTCAATAAAATTAGCGACTGAATCGTGAAACCCTAACTGAGTTTGAGATCCAATTAATTCTTGTTTTTTTATTTCATTAGTCAAAGCTATTACATAACTAAATGGGCATTGATTATCTCTATAACAATATTTATTTTTGGGCAAGTCTATATACCAATCGTATCCATAAACGTTTCCATTAAAATTTAGATTTGAATCGGCAATTTTTGAACTTACTTCATCTCTATAATCATCTTCATATTCTTGACCATAAGCAAATACAGTTAGCGTATTTTTATTATTGTTTATTTTTTGAATCGCTTGATTAAGTATTTGACTTTTATTATGATGCTCATCTACTTCACTCAAAATATAATTAATTCCAATTATTTTAGGATTTAATTTTCCAGTCTCTTGGATAATATTTGCCATATAGCAATAATCTATCGGATAACTTCTGAATTTTTCTTTGAATTTATCAGCGATTTCTTTGCATTGCTTTGATTCTTCATATTTAGCTTTTTTTATTGATTTTTCATCAATTTGAGCAAGTAAAATATTCGGTTTATAATGTGATAAATCTTGTGCTGTAATTTGACGATATACAGCCTGAATAAAAAGACGTGAATCTAACAGAAATGTTTGTAATGGAGGGAATAAACTAATTAATATAAATAACCCAACCCACTTTGCTTCCTTTGATGTTGGTAGCCACTGTTTTATAATTGACCATAAATCAAAAGGTTGAATCCGAAATAATTCTGAATTTGGATAACGAAATAGCGATGGAACTAAATATGTGGAAGGATAAGAAAGTCGCTTTTCTTGTTGTTTAAGAAATTGACTTGCATCTAATAATGATTCGTGAACATCTTTGTATTCACCCAAGCTTCTGAGAAACTGTTTTAAAAATTCCTCTGCTACTTTATTATTAATAGGCTCCCGCATCACCACAACTTGACTTAAGCCTAAATTAATCAGTGATTCTGCAATATTAATCCCGCTACAAGAATTAAAAATTGCAAATTGAAGTCCTCTTTTTTTCGCTAGTTTTAATGCATCTTCAATTTCCGAAATCAAAATAGAAGCATTGGGAGCAATACCTAATTCACCACCAGTTAAAACTGATTCATTACTATGTCCAGCAAAAAATAATATATCCCAACCATCAACTGAAGCAATATTTTGTACTATTTCTTGTTTTAATTCATCAATATTCTTTTTTAGCGTCCAACCAATAACTTTCACATATGCAATTGATTTAAATTTATTTAATTCTTCTTTCTCGGAATCAAAATTCAAACCAGTATCGTCTCCTAGGATAGCTAAAATTCGGACTTTACGGTGAAGGGGACGTAGATTATCATGACGGATATTAGCTGGATTACGAGCTATACGTATTCTTTTTGGTATTCCTAAATCAGTGCCAATTTCCCAAGTCTCCCACGGTAAACGTGCTATTTCTGTGGGGGTACAAGTTAAAAATACCTCAATCCATTGTTTTTGTTTATCACTTAGATTATTGACAGAATTCGCAATTTCCCGACGAATTTCTACTAGCTCGGGACTAAATAACCAACGATGAAATTCATATAACAATTTAGATTGAGAATTTACTAAATCACGACGAAAATCTTTTTTTACACTTCCTTTTCCACTCGTTGTTTTTCTTCCTCTGAAGTTTCTATAGTAGTCTAAATAAGCTTTTCTCCACTGTTCGTAGTAATTATTAAGTAAACTGGGATACTGTAAATTTACCGTTATTTTTTTTCCCCCTTCCCAATTTAGCTCGAAGATACAAGTTGATTCAATTTTAGTGACCTTTAATTCAAAAATGTTTCCTCTCATAATGAAAATTAGTAATTATAATTTTAAGTTTTATTTATAATACATGAGGAATGAGGAACAGATAATGAAGAAATCACTGTTGGATTTTACTAGGGTATCTTAATTAAGATTTTCAAAAATTTCTAGTACCTTTGAGGGGAATATTAAATATTACTAAGTAAGTCGGCACAAATAAACCAAGCTATATTACAGCTTGGGTAAATTACCCTCAAACCCCTATTCCCTATTCCCTATTCCCTATTCCCTATTCCCTATTGCCTTATCCCAATTACTATTTTCAATGCCAACCTACTTACTCACTACTCCCTCATCCTAATTATAATTTTCAACGCCTAGCTACTTAATAAATTCAAAAGGTGGAAAGGCTTGCGTTTCTCCAGTTTCTGAAATAACAGTTACTATAAATTTATCGTCATAATCTCCTTCCACCTGAGTATATATATAATTATTGTTGCTAGTAATTAATTCTTCTTCATCTAAAACCTCTATTTGATCGCTGACTCGTAATCTAAAACTAGAAACTGATTGATTATCATTAATACCTTTTAGAATTAGTAATAAAGTCCACCCATCTTCTGATTGAGGTAAACACCAAATTATTGCATATAATCGTAGTAATTGATTTAATCGAATATCTTGATAAGCACGAATCGCTGTAAGTGGAATATCTAGTTGATTCTCATCTTGAATATCCCGTAGAATAATTTCTAATTCTTCTACAGAATTTGATTCATTTGATTGAATAACCGACGATGTTGAACGCAATTCAGAAACTGCTGGAATTAATTGCCATGATAATGTTTGTACTGCATCATCTATTTGATTAACAAACCAAATTCCAACGTTAACTGCTTGCTGAGTCAAAATCTGTAGTAAATCGGATAAATGCTTAGTCAATGTAGCAGCATTTTGATTAATAGATTGATAAACCCAGTTGAGTAATAAGGGTGTTGTTAATACTGCTGTACCCTGTTCCCAAGTCAAAACTTCCCATAAAGGACGATTATTCAACTGGGGTAATAAATTCAATAATCCTGTTTGCACTCTTCTCAAAACATCCTCACGGGAGGTGGGAATTTCTGGTAAAGGGATTGCTGTGCTTGCTAAACATTGTAGATAAAGCAATAATTCATCTACTTCTTGATTGAATTGAACTATAGGTATGTAATAATTCCAATCTGCTTCTGGTTGTAAATCTGTTTTAATATTAACTAATTGCTCATAACGTAAAAATCCTTTAATTGCTGCAATTTCTGATTCGTCATCAATTCCAATTACAATATAAAATTGGGCTGCATATTCTGGTAAATCAATTACTGCTCTAGGAATAGCAACTTCTTCATTTGTTAAAAGCATACTAGGAATTAAGCAAACTTTAAAATCTCCTATTTCTAAATTACATACAGTATCAAGTACATTGGCATATTGATGTTGTAAAGTAGATGATTGTTCCTTATCAATAGTTAAACTTGCTTCTCGTTCCTGTAACCATTCTTCAAAAGCAAATAAAGTCAAACACTGAAAATAAACTTGCCATTGTCTATATTGATTATTTATTTGTTCGCTGATTAAAACAGCTTCTTGTAACTGCTCTGTGGATAAATTTATTATTTCTTGAATATCATCAATTTCAAATAAGTCTTTTGTTAAATCTTCCATCGAATTAGTCATGGTAATGCATCCCTCTTTTTCTGATTTAATTAAAAAGCGGATATTTAGTGACAAATTGACAAATTAACTGAGCTAATTTACTCTTCATTACTAGTTTGTATCCGTTTTGAGCTTCTTTTTCTGCTTCCTTAATTAATTCATCAATTTCCTGACCAAACATCTTTTGAATTCGTGCATCTAATTCTAGTAATTTATCGGGACTTTGAGAATATCCAGAAAGTTCTGCAACGTATTTTTTCAGGTTTACAATTAAATTACGTCCAATATCCTTACGTAATATTTTCAGTTTTAACAAACGGCTTAAATGAGGTTGATCCGTAAATCCTAATTGCAAAGCTATTTTTTTCAGTGCAACTCCATTACAATGGAAAAGATGTAGAGCTTCAAGATATTTTTTTGCTTGCTCTTTCCCCTTTTTAGTTCCTTTACGTTGTATATAATCACAGCGATTTTTAATTACCTGCCCCACAGATTTATGCAAGCAATTATCAAATGGTTCAATACAATAATCTGGTAATTTCGGTATTTTTTCCTTATCATCATTTTGATTTACTTGTGGTTGGGGTTGTGCCCAATTTTCTCGTAATTTAGTGGCAAGTTTTTGTAATTCTTCTAGAATTTCTTCGGAAGAAATGATTTTACTGGTAGAACTATATTCAATGTCTCCAGACAAAATTTTACCAATTTGATTGAGTTGCTCTTTCGTTGGTTGGGGATATTTAGTAGTATTAAATTTACTGTCAGGTTTAGCTTTGCGGTGTGAAGGTAGTTGAGTACAATAAACTTGATGAAAAACATCAAGCAATTTCATCGCTTTCGTAATTTCAATCGGTGTTAATTGCCAATTAGCTAAAACTCGCTTTAATCTTGTTTGGGTTGTATAACGAAGAATCGTCCAATCAGTTAACTGTACAATTCCATGTTCTTTTAAAGCATTTTTTACAGCACTATAGCTTTTGAAAACAATTGTTACCCAAGTTGATAAATTACTTTTATTGGGGTTAAATGTTGACAAAATTTGAGTAGTAAGGGATTCTTGTCTATCTTTAGTGCTAGAAAATTTTTTATCAGCAGTATCCAACACTAATGGTAATATTTCAGTACTGTAAAGATAGTGTTTTTCACCAAACTTCTGCTCTAATGCAATACAACTTTCTTTAAGTACGTTGGAGATAAAACAACGCAAGCATTTTTCAGCCATCTCACCACGGCGATCGCTTGACTGATACCATTGCATTAATTGACGTTGAATATTCCTATCCGGTATCTCTTTTTGGTTTATTAAACCCGGAAATTGCTCGTCGAAAAAATCTTGAGCTGATTCGATTACATCGTTTCGACAACGACTAAAGCTATCAATATTGACTAAAATCCAATATCTTGATGGAACACCCATTACAACTTTCCCGATTATTTGATTATTTGGGGTTTTGTTTGAAAAATAAAACTTTGCGATCGCTGATATTTGATGTACGGATGCTTAGGTAAAAATTTGATTCGCTTCATTTGTGTAATCTCCAATGTCTTTCATTCATATATATGTTTAGATCGAGTCAGCTTATGTATTTTTTTTAGCAGCGCCCTCAGCCGGCTAAGACTGGGGCTACCGAAACAAAGCCTTTACAAGGCTGCTATATGGGGGCATCTTTACAAAGAAATGGTACAAGTATTGTAGTCTAATTTAAAACAACTACCCCATATTGTCTAACTCGCTGACTTGGTTACAATTTTACTTTTTATCGGTATATCTAATAGTGTAAAACTAAATACACTTAAATTATTTAGATACATATATAATTGCAACTAAAATGAATAGTATAAATAGGGGCGTTTTCAATCAAAAGCCTCAACAAAACGCGCCTGCACTTCAAACATTTGACTAATTTTGCAGTTATTAATATTACATTAAAGCAATGATTTATAAGTATAAATATGCTCTTGTTGGTTTAACCGGAATTGTCTGTTTGTGGGGAAATTTTGCTGTTGCACAGACTGAAGATATTTCTTTTTTGAGAGTATTAACAAAAGGTGATACTTCTAATTATCTCGTAGCACAAGCCGCAACAGATTCGACAATAAAACCTCAAGTTATCCATCAGTGCGACGATTTATCAGAAACCGAAGAAATTCAGTCATCAGAGAATAGTGGTAGTTTCTTTGTTCAAAAAATTTGCATTTTACATAATACAGTTTTGAGTTCATCGGAAATTGCTTCCATAACTCAAACCGTGGAGGGAAAATATGTTACTCTCCAACAATTGGGAGAAGTCGCAGATAAAATTACTCAGCTTTATTTGGATAAGGGTTATATTACATCCAGAGCGGTATTATTAGACAAAAAACCTGTTAACGGAGTTTTCAGAATTTTTTCGATTGAGGGAAGAATAGAAAATCTAGAAATCATAGGTACAAAGAGAATCAATCAAAGTTATATACGCGATCGCATTCAACTAGCTAAACTCAATCCTTTAAAAAAAAGTGAGTTGGAAGATCAATTGAGATTGCTTAAAGCCAATCCTATATTTAAAAATGTAGAAGCAACCCTCAAACCTGGAAGCGCATTTGGTAAAAACATTTTAGAGGTGCGTGTTGTGGAAGCTAATGCCTTCAACGCTGCTTTAAATTTTGATAACTATTCTCCCCCTAGTGTGGGTGAGATCAGATATGGTGTTGAACTTTCCTATAATAACTTAGCTATTTCTGGCGACCAAATTTATGGTTCCTATAATCGTTCAACCACTGGTGGTGCAAATCTTTATGATTTTGGTTATCGTGTACCGCTCAATTCCATGAACGGTAGTTTACAACTGCGTACTGCCATTAAAGATTATAGAATTACCGATGCCAAAACCTTAGCTAGCTATGATTTGGAAAATGAAAATGTTCAGGGTAAATCAGAACTATACGAAATCAATTATCGTCAACCGTTGATTCGCTCTCCCAAAGAAGAATTCGCTTTATCTTTAGGTTTTGCATTGCGGAATAGTCCACGGTATTTTGCTGTTACTCCAGATACTGACTTTGCTATTCCAGATATTAACAATAATGATGTTAGCCGTACTAGCGTATTTAAATTCGGACAAGAATATATTAAGCGAGATAAACTGGGAGCTTGGATGGGGCGATCGCAATTTAGTTTGGGGAGTAATTCTAGGGTGAATGCTCCTAATATTAGTGATGAGGGTTGCTTCAGTGAAGCTCAAGGTAGATTTGTGAGTTGCTTCGATCGAACCCAAGGGCAATTTGTGAGTTGGTTAGCTCAAGCCCAAAGACTGCAAAAATTGGGTAACGATAACTTGCTAATTGCCAGACTAGATTTACAATTAACACCAAATAGCCTCTTATTCTCAGATAAATTTGCTCTTGGTGGTGGAAAAACATTGCGTGGTTATCAACAAAATGCACTTTATGGCGACAACGGAGTATATTTCTCCCTAGAAGACAGGATTGCTCTCAACTATAACAAAGCTGGAAATCCCAATCTATTAATTTCACCATTTTTCGATTTAGGAGCAATTTGGAATAATGCCGATAGTCAAAATGAATCTCCCACAGAGAAATTTTTATCGAGTGTTGGTTTAGGATTAACATGGAAACCGATTCCCGGTTTGAATACGCGATTAGATTACGCTATTCCATTAGTTGATATTAAAGATAGGGGTGATTCTCTGCAAGATAATGGCTTCCACTTTAGGATTAATTACACCACATCAAAATTTTGATTCATATATAGCAGTTTTCGGTTGAGTGCAATACACTCGCAACCTCACCCCTTCCCCTCTCCAAAGCATCGGAGAGGGGTGGAAGGAGAGGGGTGAGGTTCATTTATATCACTGTAAAAACCGCTGTATCTTAATTATATAGAGCCTTTGCACTGCAACGTCTCCCTGAATATTGAAATAATCGTGAAATCTGATTACCAAGGATTACCAATCATCGTAAATGCAGCCCAGTAGTAAGGATGAGTAAATTTAGGAAACATTGGATTTGGAGGCTGAGATACTCCTCCTGGTAATTCGATACTGATTGTAGCTCTCGTATTATGTAATTTACCATTCTCTTTCCAAATATCACCTTCGAGCATAGCTATTTGGGCTTTTTGTAGCGCTGCTGATTTTATTCGTACTTCCTTTAGTTTTAGTTGACGATAAAACTCAGTCATCAATCCAAAAGTAGCATAATCATCAACATCCCATAAACTGGCTAAAGCTGTTTTCGCACCAGTTTTGACAGCTAATCCACCAAAACCTAATTCAGCCTCCCTGTTTCCTAACGCTGTCTGGCAAGCACTAAGTACTAATAATTCTACAGTTGGCTCGTTAAATTTCAAATCTCCAAATTGATTTAAATTCAGTCTTTGGTTTTTAAATTCGATAAAAGAATCTTCTGGAGATTCGCCAAAATATCCGTGAGTTGCTAAGTGAATAATCCCAAATTGTTTTTTAGAGGATTTAAGTTTTGGAAGGGTAAAATCTTCATTCAAATAAGATTCACTCTCCCATATATTCGAGATAGCTGATATTTCTTCTTTTACAGCAGGTAAAGGATTATTATTTTCAAATTCAGATGCTCCCATTGCTAAAATGTGGGAATTTCTAACATCTTTATATTCTGTTTTAGTTAAACTCAAACTCGGAGTAAAACCAACACTATATTTTTGCACTAAAAACTTTTCGCCATCATGAAGAGCGGCTAATGGTATCGAACGTAATTTTTCATCAGTAATGAACAGTAAATTATTAATTTCTCTTTTTGTTAACTCATCTTCCAATGGTTTAACCATCCATTGATAAAGTTTTTGAGCCGATTCTTTATAGGGTTTTTTATCTTTAACTGCGTTGTAAAATTTCTCTGCTTCGTCATATATATCTTCTTGATTAGCTGTATGTATAGTCTTACGAATTGGTTTTCCTGTAGCTGTTATAAGTACTAAGTCAAGTTGATTGCGTTTTATAGTTTGTTGATTTTGATTTGAACTAGCATCTACCTCAACGGGAATAAAATTAGCGTAAATTATTGCAGGCCTAACTCCAGCAGCTTTTTCTATTTTTACCAAAATTTCACGAGCTTTCTCAATGTTAATCCGCTCTCTTTGGGGAATATCTAAATATGATTCATAATCCGCTGAAAATTTGCGATCAAGATGGAAGACAATAGGGTCTATCTTTACGGGAAGTGATGGATTTTCAGGAAAAGCTGGAACTATATCAGGACCAAAAATATCGGGACTATCAACTATTGTTGGTGATGAGCCTGTATCATCAGGGTTGATGATTATTCGTTGAGCTTTCAGTGGCTTTATATATAACAAAGAAACTATAGCCAACCAGAAACTAAAATTGAGAAAAAATAATGAATAAAACCGAATGATTCTAAACATCTAAATCACCTTCTATAAAAAATAATTTACTTCTACTTGGGAGCAGAAAAAATCAACCAACGGTACATTCTGTAGTTTTGTTTTTCGATCAAAAGCATGCAAATCAAAACCTTAGCTGTCTCATTACTTTGCGATTTTTAAATACCCCTCAATCTGATACCCTCTCTGTGAGCCGAGACTAATAAAATTTGGCAGGGTACCTCTCAAAACAGCTTATCCTTTCTCGATCGCTAGAACCTTTGGGTTTGTTGTATTTTTTACGCACTGAAAAAACCTACGTCCCAGTATAAATCCAGACAATATATAAAAAAGGTTCAAAAGCTACAATAATTGGACTAACTAAGTCGGCACAAATAAACTCAAGTATGTTACAGAATGTAAATCGAACTCAAAGCCTTTAGAACTTACGCAACCCTACAACTAGTTTCATACAATTTTTATACAATCCCACTTCCGAAAACAGAAAAATCGAACTTATGTAACTTACTTAACCTTATTTTACTCAGAAGTATGTTTAAAATATGACCCAAAAATACATATGCTCTGGAATTCCCTCTTAACTTAAATTTATCTAATAAAGAGAGTTTAATTATGCCTCGCGTCAATCGTCGTCATTTTCTGGAATTCGCCGGTTCGACTCTCGCAGCTTTGGGTTTAAGTCAATTCGATATCATCCGTCAAGCAAACCGTTACGGTAAGGTTTTGGCTCAAGATACCCCTCGCAAGTTAGCTTTATTAGTTGGAATTAACAATTATCAACAAGGTATCCGTCCGTTAAGAGGTTGCCTGACAGATGTAGAGATGCAGCGAGAATTGCTGTTACATCGTTTTGGTTTCAATCCTCAGGATATTATTACTCTGACTGATGAAAAAGCAAACCGTCAAAATATCCTCGAAACTTTTGAAAATCATTTAATTAAACAAGCGAAACCCGGGGATATTGTAGTATTCCATTTTTCCGGACATGGTTCGCGGGTAATTGACCCCAATCCGATCAACTCTGATGGTATCAACGGTACAATGATGCCTTACGATCGCTATTCCCAAAACACCCGCGATGCTGGAAAAGTCCGGGATATTATGGGCAGAACTCTGTTTTTATTAATGTACGCATTGCAAACAGAAAACGTTACTGCTGTGCTTGATAGCTGTTTCTCTGGAGGGGGAACGCGGGGTAATTTGGTGGTACGAGCATTTGAAGATACACGTTTTGGTGATGGAAATGCTGAAGCAACTCCCGAGGAGTTTGAATATCAAGATAAATTACTTTCTCGTTTAAAGCTTTCTCCCAGCAAGTTTCAGGAACTACGACGCAAGGGTATTGCTAAAGGTGTAGCATTGGGTTCAGCACAACGGGATCAATTAGCAGCAGATGCACGCTTTAGTGGTTTCCATGCAGGAGCATTTAGTTATATTTTAACTCGCTATCTTTGGCAGCAGTCTATAAGCCAGCCGCTAGAAACAACTTTCGTTAATTTACAGCGCAGTACTGAAGATATTGCGAAGTCAGAAAATGTGCTTCAAGTTCCTCTACTTGAAGTGAAGCCGGGAAGTAATCATAAACGAAAACCAGTCTACTTTCTCAAACCAAGTAGACAAACTGCAGAGGCTGTAATTCGTAGCTTAGAAAACGGACAAATTGAGTTTTGGCTGGGTGGGGTGTCTTCTGAAAGTCTAGAGTCTTTCACCAAGGGAGCAATATTTAATTTAATCGACGCTAAAGGAAAGACCCTCGCAGAGGTAGAACAAACTTCTCGTGTGGGTATGGTAGGATACGGCAAACTGCGCGGCTCCCAACGAGCAGTAATTCAACCCGGTGCATTGTTACGGGAAAGAGTAAGGGGTGTTCCTACAGACCTCACTTTACGAGTTGGACTTGATGCATCTTTAAGTAATCAAACTGAGATAGCACGCCAAGAATTACAAAAAATTAACCGAGTAGAACCAGTAGTCGTAAACCAAAAGCAAGATATTGACTTTATCCTCGGTAAGATGACATCAGAATATCTAAAGCTGGCGGAAAAAGAAAAAATCAAACCCCTACCTCCTGTAGGAAGCATCTGTTTATTTAGTTCTGGACTAATCCCGATTCCCGATAGCTCTGGTAGAGTAGGAGAGTCAGTAAATACAGCCATTCAACGACTGCAACCCAAATTTAAAGTGTTGCTTGCTGGTCGAATTTTACGTTCAGTACTCAACCAAAATGCATCTAGCCTTAAAGTCACCGCAGATATTGTTCCCGATCAAAGTAGGGGAGATTCTAGTACAATCGCTAGTCGCGGAGTAGAAGAAAACGGATTTGTAACGACAAACATTAACACCAAAGTACAAACATTAAAACCGGGAACCGAGATAAAGATTCGTGTAACTAACGAAGAAAGACAAAATCTTTACATTGGGGTACTGGTAATAGATAGCAGTGGTAATATCATCTTGCTATACCCAAACGATTATGAATCACCAGAAGATGCATCCCTGGTACAACCTTACACAAAACTAGTCGTACCTCCTACCACAGCCAATCCACAAAACGACTTCAAATTTATTGTTCAAGGCCCTTCTGGCTTCCTTGAATTGCTCATACTCGCCAGTACGGAACCTCTCAGAAATGCATTGCGGGGAATAAGGCAAATAGCCAGAGGAAGAGGAATGCGTTCTGGCGATCCCTTAGTATTTACTCAAGAAGAGTCTGTAACGTCGATGGAAACTTTGTTGGGAGACTTAGATAATACTACCCGTGCAAGTATTGCTTCTGTCAGAAGCGATATTCGCGCAGTTGATACTACGCAATTAGCAGCACTATCAGCAACTATTGAAGTTGCTGAGTAATTTCGGTAAGAATGAGAAAGAATTTTAATTTTTTCTTTCTCTTTCAATCATTTTTTTACGGGTTTAGTTTAACAATATTTTTACAATTAAAGACTTACTTGGAGAAAGAAATGTCTAATAGTTGGAATAAATCCAAAAATATTTATTCTGGAATAATCAAATCAAGTATATCAGCCCTAATATTTTTATTAATTATTACTGGTTGTAGACAAAATGCAACCATATTTAATACCGGACCATTAACTCCATTAATTAATTCACGTTATTCTTCCAATAATTCAGTGAAAACATTAATAAAACTAAATAAAGACAACAGAATTGACTATCAAAAATATATAGAAGGTCGTCATAGTTATAATCGTGCAGCATCTAGAATTAATGGATTAATAACACAGATAATTATTTCGATACAAGCTAATTCTAAAATTACTGATAATCAACTTTTCAAAGACCAAATTATTGCAGCTTTCAAAGATTCTAACGAATTTCAAAAATATGTTGAAGCAGTATCTAAGCCTTCTAATACAAGAGGTGGTAGCGTAGAGCTTTTTAAGGCTATTCCTTTTAATCCAATTGATGTAAACAAACTTGTAGAACAAATAAGTGAAGCAACAAAGGCAGCTAGAAAAGCGAATTCTCAGCAAAAAGCGATTATTGTATGTGAACTAAAATCTTTGTTGCTTCCAGACTTTGATGAAGTAGAAGCTGGTAGTAATTTGAAAAAATATCCTAATGATGAGTGTGCAAAATTGATAAAAAATAAAGATTTTACACCTGATAATAATAGTAATACTCCTAGTTTACCAAAACCGCCAATTGTAACTCCCCCTAATAAACCTCCAGTTATAACTCCTTAAAATAGATATTTATTTGATTCTGGGAAGTTTATCCTTCTTAAGGAATAGGTCAAAAATACTATGATTGGCAAGTATCTGTCCCGCCTTAAAATTAATTTCAAGGCTAATACATCAAGTACGTTAAAACGCACTAAAAACTTTCTACTCCGCTTCACCAATCAACGTAAAAGCCCTCCAATGTATAGGTTCGGGATTAGTTTTCATCGTTATCAACATCCCTTTAGCTTTATCTCTTGTTTCCTTCCACTGACGATAAAATTCAGTCATCAACTTCGACGTAGAATCATCAGGAACCTTCTATAGCGAAACAATTAGGCTTGATACTCCAGCAGTTATCAACCAACGAGATAAACCGATTACACCATCGCTCTTTATTTCACC
>JBCCSG010000203.1:0-12972 GCA_039200565.1 Cyanobacteria bacterium P01_D01_bin.50
ACAATAGCCGGCTGGTGCGTGACACCACAACCCTTATTACTAGGTTGAAAATCAGTCAAAGTGTCACAGCAACGGCAATAAAGTGGGAAGAAAATCTACACCACTTTTTGCCTCCCCTACAAGGAAAATGTGCCGGTTGCGTAAGTCCTAAAAATAAAGCCGAGATTTCTGTTCTCCATAATTAAATGTATCTTGTAAACAAATTAATTTTTTCACAGTCTTCGCCTTTAAATGGCGATTTTAGGAAAATTCGCTTACGGTTATGTATTTATTATAAAAAAACTACTTTTCATAGAAAAGTACTCAAACGGGTACTTTTTTGGTATTCTTTAACCCAAGACTTAGTAATGGTAGCTATCTCAAATAATGATAGTTATATCACTAAGTCTTATTAGTATAATTTGTATTTACAATTAAAATCTTGCAATCTGAATAATAGATTAATATTATTTTTTTATTACCCTATTCTATGCAATTTTCCGATTCTCAATTAGTTACCTATAGCCCTGCATATACGATCGTTCCTACCTACGAATGCTTTAACAGGTGTACTTACTGCAATTTTCGTACCGAACCTGGAAATAGTCCGATGCTTTCTTTATCAGCAGCAGCAGATATTTTTAAAAGACTTAAAAATCAAAATGTTTGTGAAATATTAATACTAAGTGGAGAAGTTCATCCACATTCACCCCGCCGCGATCGATGGTTTCAATTAATTTATGATTTATGCGAATTAGCTTTATCAATGGGTTTTTTACCCCACACAAATGCAGGTCCTTTAAGTTTTGAGGAAATGCAAAAGCTGAAAAAAGTTAACGTTTCAATGGGTTTAATGTTAGAGCAGATAACACCTAATTTACTGCTAACTGTTCATAAACATGCACCAAGCAAGTTACCAGAACTGCGATTGCAACAATTAAAGTGGGCTGGTGAATTAAAGATACCTTTTACAACCGGATTACTATTAGGAATTGGAGAGACAGAAAAAGATTGTTGGGATACATTGTCAGCGATTTCTCAATTGCATCAAACCTACAAAAATATTCAAGAGGTTATCTTACAACCACACAGTCCGGGAAGTCAACAAAGCTTTGATGCAGCACCTTTTAATCCGCATCAATTACCAAAAATAATTGCGAAAGCACGGCAAATTTTACCTGTGGATATTACAATTCAAATTCCGCCAAACTTAGTTAAAGATCAGCAATGGTTGCTCGCTTGTATAGAAGCAGGTGCTAGAGACTTGGGTGGAATTAGTCCTAAAGATGAAGTAAATCCCGATTATCCCCATATTCAAGAACACAAATTGCGAGAAATGTTAAATTCAGGGAGTTGGAATTTACTACCGAGATTACCTATTTATCCGCAGTTTGATAAATGGTTATCGGAAAATTTGGAAGTACGGGTTAACAAGTGGAGGAAAGATTTTGAATTAATTAATTAGGTTGGTGTTTAATTGTTATGCCGGGTAAGGGTATAGGAGTAAGGCTTCTAAGGTCATTTACATTCTGTAACATCGCTCGGTTTATTTGTACATTTGCGCCGACTTACTCAAACCATCGATCGTCAAAAGTCAAATTATTAAGTAATAAATGTGTTTTCTATCGCACCTAATTCCGTAATTACGTATTTTTATGCAGAAAAAATCGATGTTATATCAGCTTGGCTTGTAACAATTGCAATGTATGCTTTATGAATTATACAAGTTTTATTCTTTGCTAAAAAAATAGTAAATTTATTTGTTGCGGCGAGAAAAATGTTCTTAGTATGAGATAATAGCGTGTAGAGATAAAGAAATATTTTTATAATGGAAATATTTGTCAAATTTTCAAAATTGCACAGATTCCCATTATAAGATAAAAGTTTATATTAGTAATAATTATATCAGAAAAGGGTCAGTAAAAAAAATTTTTCGAGAAAATGTAATTTTTTGTAATCCGCTTTACTTCCAAGGAAGGTACCTATAGGATGGCGATCGCTCTTTGCATGAGTGAGCGGGTTATCACCGGGTATAAAAAACTTTGGAATTAGAACCTTGTAATAGAAATCAAGCTTAGTTTTTCCAAAGTAATAGGCTATAGGAGTTAGGAAAATTAGAAAAAGTAATAACATCTTGCGATAAAGCAGTTAGAATTAAACCGGATAATCGCCAAGCTTTGAATAACCAGGTTGCCTCAATTGGAAAGCGAGAAAAAGGTATTAAGCTTTTAACCCCTACGTTGAATCTAATATTTCTCCCGCTTTTGCAGCAAAGCACTTTTGACATCCTGAAATTCAGCTTCAATCTTAGCTATTTGCTCTGTTACAGTCTCCCACATTTCACTTACTACCATCATTTCTAATTGTGCAGAAAAATCTGCTAATTGACTTGCTCCTAATGTAGCGCTACTAGAATAAAGAGTATGAGCCAATAGCTGAAGTGTTTTGAAATTATCTTGATTGAATGCGATTTGAATATCTTGTAAAACTTTCGGAGTTTCTTCTAAATAGTCATCAATAGTTTCTATGAGAAAATCTCTAGCATTAACTGAACAATTAAAATCAGCTATACGATAAATTTCTTGTAATGCATTAGCATCAATTATCGAATCATTTTGATTGTGAGAGTCTATTTTACTAATATCGCTTACTTGATGAAAATTTTCTTTATTAATACGACACTTAGTAAGTAATTGCACCAATTCTTCAATGCGAAAAGGTTTAGCAAGATAATCATCAATACCATATGCTAAATCACTCGTACTCTTACGTAAAATTATACTCGCAGTTAATAGAATAATTCGGGGGCGTACTGAGGGTTCCCACTCCTGAATAATTTGCTGTGTTGCAGTCATACCATCCATCTGGGGCATTTGCATATCCATTAATATCACATCGTAGGAATGACAGCGCAGTGCTGCAAGAGCTTCCAAGCCATTGTTAGCAATATCTGCTTGATAACCCATTTGCTGTAACATTAAAGTTATTATTTTTTGATTGGTTGCGTAGTCTTCTACTAAAAGTATTTTCAAAGGATATTGTTCAGCTATAGTCGTATCAATCACCCCGACTTCATCTACAATGGTGATAACATCCGATTCATTAGATTCCCTTTCCCATTCTTTACTTAATTGTGTTTGAATAACTCGAGTTGTAATAGTGAAATAGAATGTACTACCCTTATTTGGCTCGCTATCAAGCCATATTTTGCCACCCATTAATTCGCTCAATTGTTTACAAATAGCCAGCCCTAAACCCGTACCGCCATACTTTCTAGTGATAGAAGAATTAACTTGACTAAAGGCTTTAAATAAACGATCAATGCGATTCCTTGGGATTCCAATTCCAGTATCTTTAACTGCAAATTGAATTTCCCAATCTTTTGTTTCATTACCAATAATTTGACGTTTCCGACTTGTTACTGAAATTTCTACACTTCCAGTTTCAGTAAACTTAATAGCGTTGCTAAGTAAGTTAATTAAAATTTGCCGTAGTCGGCTAATATCACCGATAATAAGCTGTGGAAGTTCGGGATTATGAGAGAAAATAAGTTGTAAACCTTTTTCCTTTGCCTTTGGAGCTAATAAAGAAATAGCTTCTTCAATACAACTGATTAAATGAAAAGGTTCTTCTTCAAATTCAAGTTTTCCTAATTCAATTTTAGAAAAATCAAGAATATCATTAATAATTTCTAGTAAGGCTCTAGCACTATTACTAATAGTTTCAACTAATTCTCCTTGTTCATTTGTCAAATTACTATTAAATAGTATCTCAGCAATCCCAATTACTGCCGCTACTGGAGTACGTATTTCATGACTAATCATCGCTAAAAACTCTTGCTTTGCCAGTTCAGCTTGTTTGCGTACTGTCATATCTCGCAGTATGTAAACATAACCTTGAAAATGCTCAATTTCTGTTTGAACTTTTGAACAAGAAAAAGCTACTGGAATTTTCTTTCCATTTTTTGTTTGGCAAAAAGTTTCTACTTCTTTAATTAAAGGAGTTATCGGACCAAATAAAGGTGTTTGAACATTGCCTCTTTGTTCTATTTCTTCTTTCCAATTATCTATTTCCTGTAAGATACTAGAAATAGATTCACCGCAAATTTCTACTTCATCGTATTCCAATAAAATTTGTGCACTTCTATTAATAGTTTTAATTTTTCCAGATGGGGTTGTTACTAACAAAGCATCTGCCATAGATGTGACAACTTGGTCAATATATTGCTTAGAAGCAGTTAGAGTTCGCAGTAAAAGATTAGCTTCGTTTGCTCCTTGTACTAAAGATTGTTCTAGAAGCATTCGTTCTGTCACATCTTCTACAACTATCAATAACTCATTACTAATTTGATTATTCTGAATATTGTTAGCAATACAGATATCAATATATATTGGATTTAGACCTTTTTCAGTCCTAATCACTCCTTTAAGTTCAAACTTATCCTGTTTTCCCGCAGTAATATCCTTGGCGATCGCTTCAACTCCAATAAATTCAGGAAAGCCAATCCGAATATCTTTTCCCACCTGCACTTCATTATAATTTTCAGATAAAAGATTTACTTTTGGAGATAATTCTAAAATGGTCCAATGTTCATTAATAATTAAATATTCAATACGACGTAAAGATAATATATTTGTAAATAAAGAATTCATATTATTAAATCATTGAATGTGTTAGAGATTGAAATATTTCATCAACATTTGTTCCGGTTTTAGCTGAAGTGGTATTAGTCGAAACAAAATTACTATTATCGCTGAAGCTATAAATATGCCGGTATTTTTCTAAAAATTCTGCATCAATTAAATCTGATTTATTCAAAGCAATTGCGGCTTTACCTTTCGGATTAACTTTCAAAAATTTTTGAAGATGTTCTGAAATATTTTCTAGTGATTCTGGACGAGTTACATCACCAACTATAATTGCTCCAGTAGCTCCTTGAAAGTAACTTGTGGAAATACCCTTAAATTTATTGCTACCTTCTATGTCCCAAATTAATAAAAGTAATTTAATATTTTTTTGTTGCTGTGAATCTGTTACTTCTACAGATTTACGAGAAATTTTAACACCTACCGTAGATAAATATTGATCGCTAAATTGTCTATCAACAAATCTACGAATTAAGCTAGTTTTACCTACACCATAATCACCAATCAGACAGATTTTTTTGGAAATTGTAGACATAATAAATAAAGGTTGACATTATAAGTTTAGTGATGAGAATCTCTTTTTGAGATACACTTACAGCAATAAGTGATAATGATTGTTTATTCTTGAGTAATCGGTTCTAAAATAACGCAGCGCATTAACCATGAAGGTTGGCTTGCGTCAATTCCTGGAGGTAAATTATTTTTACCGAAAACTTGTAATCGAGATGGAGAAATTCCTTGCTTAATCAATGCTTTCTGTACGGATTTTGCTCGTTGAAGTGCTAAATCTTTAGCGGCGAAAGTGCGATTTTCTGAATAGCTATAACCAATAATTTTTATATTCTTCATCGGATACTGTTGGAGAAATCTTTTTACCTGCGTAACTTTAGTTTCCAAATCTAATGAAACTAAATTTGCCGATTCATGTTGAAAGTAAAATCTAACGTCAATAGAAAGAGGTTTGATTTGCACTGTACTGGATACCGTTTTCACTCCAGGAATTTTTTCAAATGCTTGAGTAATGGTTTTAGCATCTGCAATTCTAATGACACTACCCTCTACAGAAACTTTACCGTCACTGTAATCGGCAGAAATCACCGTACCATTTATCTGATTTAAAACCGCTGTGACTCGTTTAACTTCAGAAGAAACTAATACTGGTGAAACTGGTACTTCAACTGAAATAATTTGATTATCAATCTTCCAATTAGTAACTGTTGAAGCAGCAATTTTTTTTGCTTTAACTTTTAAATATTGATCGGGAACTCTTCCTGTTAGCTTGAGCTTATCTCCATGTACTTTCACATCTAAACGATAAACCGATAATTCCGGCGCAGAAGCCAAAGCCAAAGCAGTTTTATTTTCGAGGGAACGAATTACACTGCTGCGGTATTGCCAAATACCCCAAGGAATAAAAATAATTCCTACAATTGTTAAACTTAATATTAAAATAGGAGAAATTTGATTTTTATTTGCTTTTTTCTTATGCTTAAAATTCTTTAATTTTTCTAATATAGTATTTACTTGAGTTGGAATTGTTTCTAAATCCCCCTCAAAATTTTCTATGGATTTACCATAACTTGTGATAATCTCGCTAAGAGTTTGTCGGATTTCAAAAATAAATTTTTTTGGCGGCTTACCCTTAACAATTATTGCAAGATAACAATATCCTGCAACTTCTAAAATTATTTTAAAATTACCATAATCAATTTCATGAAGTTCGGAAACATTCCCCGACTGAGCCATACAATCATTAGCAAAACTGCGAATTGCTGTCAGCATTCCCGCAATCATATCAGACTCAAGACGCTCCGAATCCGAAGGTTGAATATCGCAAATAACTAAACCCGATGCTTTATGAATTAAAAAGATAGCTTGAGTCGTAAAAGATATCGATTCTTTAACAATTAGTTCTGCCTCAGAAACTCCTTGTAATTTAGCTCTAATCTTGCGTTTTATGCCTTCAAAACTCAGAGTATTTTCAATTTTTTCGTTAATCGCTTGAATCGTTTCTATCATGTATTTGGAAATTGTATTACCAATCACTGGGTAAAGTGCATCGACAATTTTATCTTTTTCTAATTCAATTTGTTTTTGAATAGCCTCTCCCATGATTGGCGCGATCGCCCCTGAAACTTCCTCTGTATCGATATTAATTTGCTCGGAAATCGCTGTGGGAACTGCACCAGCTAAAGCCGCACCCATACTGTCTTTATCTTGCTCAACTCTACCATGGATAGCTTTATCAATAATTGGTATAATTGCTTCCACAAATTCTTCTTTTGATTCCGAAATTTTGCGCCTTAACAGTTCGGTAATTTGGGGTAACATTAGCCTCATAAATGCATCTGAATCGTAGATTTGATGATTAATTTTTTTCACATCATTTTTAATTTCTACTAACTCATCTCCTAGCAAAATTTCCTGTAACTTTTGGAAAGCTGCAATTTTTTGTTCTGAATTATCTGTATTTAATTGATTTGAATGTTTTAATTCATATTCAAATGGAATACTTTCCACTGCAACTTCCTCTATGATCTCCTCATCACTTGGTAAATTAACTTTAGTTTGAAGATAATCCAATTTAGCTTCTAAATGAATAGTTGTAGAAGATTGATTATCATTACTCCTTAATTTACTTTCTCCCATAAAGCATTTCTCATCATTACCAATTTCATCAAAAAATATATCATTGGAATAATACACTTGTGACGAATTGAAAAAACTTTGAGATGAATTACTTTTATCCCAAAAATTACTACCCGTTTGCTTTTGAGTAAATGTTTTTTCTGTCACTTGCTTTAGTGGTTCCATAATCCCTAATTCAGCAAGCAGATTCAGAAAATTCTCAAGTTGTGCGGCTTCTTCTGGATTTAACTCAGCAGATTCAGACATCGAGTGATTTAAAAGTTAAGAGCAATGAGTAAGGAGTTATAGAATACAGATATTTTGGATATTAAAGACACTCCTTTGTTCCCGAACACTTACTCTGAGGAAATGTCCGGGATTTTGAATTGAAAATATGAAGATAAAAGAATGAGAGAAGGGGAATAATTAAGAGAGAAGCCATAAAGTAAATAGTTATGAAAAATAAATTCATAACCGATAAATTTTAACTCATAATTTTCCCTAAAACTCTCCTATTCTCAAGATTTTGCTTCAGAAGAAACGTTACTTGAACCGTTAGAATTAGTTAATAAATCTGAGTTTTTTTTCTCTCCATTCCTCAGAAATTTCGCAGAATTACGATCGCTATTTTCATCCCCTGCTTCCCGTAGCATGGGAATAAATTCTTTTTCTTTGAGGCGCATTCCTAAAGCAAATAATGTCTCAGCCATATCGTCTTTAGAAACTTTACTTTGTCTCAAATTAGAAAAACGCCGTTCAATTTCTTCTAAGACTACATCTCGTAAAGCCAAGACATCTTCTTCTAGTTGAACTTTAGTTTTGGTAACGTCTTCTCTAATTGATTTAGTTTGAGTCTCTAATTCCTCATCTAGTGATTGTACGCAACTGGAAAATTTTCGATTCAATCTATCTACCTGTTGGCGTAAATCGGCACCTTCTTCCTCATGGTTAAGGTTAAATAACTTCAGCTTTTTTTCTAAATTTTCAAATCCTGCTTTTAATTCTGCTGCAAAACTAACCTTCAGCTGCTCTACATTGAAACGCATTTCTTGCTGCAAAAGCGAAATATCTGATTCTAACTTGCCAAATCTGGTTTCATATTCTCTTAACTGAGCTCCAAAAATAATATCCCGAATTTGGTCGATATTACCAAGCCTTTCTCGCACTTCTTCTCTAAGCATTTGAGTCATTAGGGCTATTCCTGTATGGTAGATATACTGATTAATAAGTTTTTTTTATTACTTTTGATTTCATCATAAGAAACCTTAAGCAACAGAAATTTGTATCATAAAGTTATTATTCCCATTTCTATGAAGTTTCTATCAGCGAGCGCTGATTTTTTTTTCAAAGCCAGTCTCTGCCTTAATTTGGCGGTTTAAGCGCTGTCACGGCATTGTCACATTTTTTCGTTAGTGTTATGAATGTAAATAACTATAATTTCCTCGAAGTATTTATCAAGATTTTTTTTGATAATTAAACTCTCAAGAAAGTTAAATTTTAAAAATATTGAATTAAACTACAATTTTTTTTATAGCATCTAGCATCTGCAATATTTTTGGCATAGGAAATTTATTATCATGGTGTATACAGAATTGATAGGATATAAAGATTTAATTGAAGAATTCCAAGCTTGCACAAAAATTCAATACAGTGGCAAGTTAGATATCAAATCTTCTAAAGGATATAAATGGAGTTTATACTATCGTTTTGGAAGAATTATTTGGGTTTCTGGAGGAATTCATCCTTTTCGACGTTGGCGCAGAAAAGTTACTCAATATTGCCCCCAAATCAATATTGATGAAATAAAAGCAGAGTCAAAAAAGTTAAATAATGAACTTTGGGATTATCAATTATTAACAAGTTTATATCAAGACAAAAAAGTAGATAGGACTCAGGTTGAAGCTGTTGCTAAAAATTTGATATCAGAAGTATTATTTGATATTGCACAGCAAGCAAATTTTGAAGATTTGTTCTGTAATCGCAATCCTAAAGCGATCTTAGATGTATCGTTCACCTTTATGAATACAGATTTCTTCATCAAACGCATGGAAGAAGAATGGGGTGCATGGGCATCTGCTGGATTAGCAAATTTTACTCCTCATTTATCACCAAATTTGCTACAACCAAAGCAAATTCAACAACTTGTAACGCCAAATGTCTATAAAAACTTTGTTAAATTTATTAATGGTAAATATACTTTACACGATTTAGCTCTGAAACTGAATTTTAATGTACTTAAAATATCTTCTGACTTATTGCCTTTTATTCTCAGAGGATTTATTCAAATGTCTAAAATTCCTGATTTACATCTAGCGGTAAAAGAAATTAAAAATAATATCAAATCTGTACCCAATAAACAACCAAAAATACCATTAGTTGCTTGCATTGATGATAGTAATCAGGTATGTGAAATCCTAGGAAATATAGTTACTTCTAATAATTTGAGATATGTTAAAATTCAAGATGCCGTTCAAGCTTTGCCCATCTTAATCGAGAATAAACCCGATTTAATATTTTTAGATTTGATGATGCCAGTTGTTAACGGATACGAAGTTTGCGCCCAAATAAGACGGATTGCTCTATTTGCAAAAATTCCTGTAATTATATTAACTGCTAGCGATGGAATGTTTGATAGATTTCGCGCAAAAGTAGCAGGCTCTACCGATTTCATGACTAAACCAATAGTCGTTGAAAAGGTTTTATATATGATAAATAAACATTTAGAAATCGAGAAGCAAATAGCCAATTCACAACTGGAAACGCCATCTAACAACCCATCACAACCCCAATTTGCTATTTAAATAAACTCCTCCGCAATGCCTTTCTCACCAAAAGGGAAGATTTACTTTATGGGAAGACAAAGTCAATCTTTGTAGGGTTGTTTATTCATCCTTCCAGAATATGACGCAAACGATACATAAAAGTAGAAATATTGCAAGGAACATTAATATAATCAAAACATCCCAGACAAAGAGCTTTTTCTACTTGACTTGCGAGAGTCGATAACCATACAACTTTAGAGCGTTGGATAATTTTGTCTTGTTTGAAGTATTTAAGTATTTCTAACCCGCTTAAACCTGGTAAATTTTCTTCAAGTAAAATAACTTCACCACGTAAGGAAGGACTTTTTTCCCCCAATACTTCTAACGCTGCCTTTCCATCTTTTAGCCAATGGATGTGATAACTTCTGGTTAATAGTGCTTCCACTAGTGAATTTGCAAATGGACAATCTTGATGTAGCAGAATTACATCTTTATGAAGAGGAAATTGAGAGGATTGAAGCGGTTGCCAATCGGAAGATAAAACGCAATTACCGCCACATTCTCTGGCTTTTTCCATCGTTGAAGCGGCACATTGATAAAGTGCTTGTATATCTTTTCCATCTTCCGGATATTGAGTAACGCCGGCACTGAAAGTTATGTTAATTGGGGAAGATTCAGCAACATCAAATTCAATCGAGCGCAGCATTTCTAATACTTCTGCTAACCATTCAACTCCATAACCACGACTGATACCGTACATGCCAACCAAAAATTCTCCTCCATTCCAAGAAGACACAATATCTTCCGCTCGTAATTCTTTTTGCAACAAAGAAGCTAAGCGACGCAACATTTTATCGCCAAATATATGTCCGTAGTTTTGGTTAATTTTGTGTAAATCATCTATCTTGAGTACCGCTAAGCAAAAGCACTGTTGATACTGAGAAGCTAAATGTAATAATCTTTCACTATCTTTGGTAGAACGCTGGCGATTTGGCAAGCCGGTGAGGGGATTAATTTCTGCTTGCTCTTGTACCAAACGGGTACGTTCCAAACGGTTGAAAATACGGATAATTAATTCGGGAGCTACAACTGGTTTATTGATAAAATCATCAGCCCCTGCAGAAAATACCTGTTGAATAGTATCAACATCTCGCTGCCCGGTAAGAAATATGATTGGTAGCCAAGCCCAACGAGAATCATTTCGTAATAGTTGACACAACTCCACACCATCAATATTGGGCATTTGCACATCTAGTATCAATAAATCTGGTTTTATAGATTCGAGCTCATCCCAAAATTGCAACGAATCCCTTAGAGTAGTAACTTTTATTCCCCAAGGTTCTAACAATGTTCGTACTAGACGTAAAGTCATGCGATCGTCATCTACAACTAAAATTTTAGCTTCAGTTTTTTTTGCCGGTTTTAGAATTTTGGTAATAGCTTCGAGTAAGCGGGTTGGGGGAATGGGTTTGTGAAAAAAGCCTTGACTTTTGCGACGAGCACGTGCAATTATATCTGATGATAATTCTTGATTTGTAAATACCAATACCGGAATGGGAGGAACATGATTTGACATTTCCTCCAAAAATATTAGCCGATCTTCCCCTTCCTCAACAGATATATCTAGTAAAACAATATCTGGACGAACTCTTTGTAAAGCATTTCTTGCAAGTTTTGAATTAGTTGCAATCGCCGTTTGTAATTCTTCTGCTGTGGCAACTTCTACCAAAGTATCAATAAATTCTTTATCTTCATCAACAATCAACAAACGAGTTGGCAATTTAGTTGGAGTTTGCTTGTTTGGAAAATGTACAAGTTGATTTGTAGTATCAAAGTTGCCAGGAGTAGTACTTGTTTTACTTTTGTGTGAATTTTGAGTCAGAGTCGATTCTACAAGTTTTTTTGCCGGAGATGCTTTTTCAAACACCGGATTCAAACGATATCCTAATCCAAAAACCGTTTCAATCAAATCGGGAGTTTTCGCAGCCTTCAACTTCTGTCGCAGTCGTTTAACTAAAGTTCTGATCGTATCTCTTGTGGGTGGTTCGTCTTCAAAAGACCATAGCTGATTTAAAATACTATCTTGACTGTGTATTTTTTCAGTATCTCTCATGAATAGCTCCAACAAAGAATATTCTTTCTTTGTCAGATTTAAAGGAACACCAGCGTATTTTACCTCTGAGGTTCTAGGATCCAAACAAAGATTTTCCCACTCCAATACAGTCGATACTGTAGTAGCCTTGCGACGCAATAATGCTCGGATTCTAGCGATTAACTCCGTTAAAGGTACTGGTTTAACTACATAGTCATCAGCGCCAGCATCTAAACCTTTGACTTTATCTTCACTAGTTGCTCTTGCAGTTAAAAACAGTACCAAAACCTGCAAACCTTTCCCACGCAAACGAGCGCAAAAAGTAATTCCATCGAGCTTTGGCAACATCACATCGAGCACAATCAAATCATATTCCTGTGCTTCAACAAATCCCCAACCTTCTTGCCCATCTAAGGCAGTATCCACAACGTATCGATGTTGTTTTAAATTTTCTTTAAGCTCTTTTGTGAATTGCTCATTATCATTTATAATCAGAATCTTCATTGCTGGGAAACACAAGTATTTTGATTCAAGAAATATTTTTTACCTTGGTAAGTATAACCTACCGGTATAGGGAGAGGGGGAGAGGGGTAAGGCAGGAAAAAGTTAGCAGCGATGAATAATGAATTTATTTTCACAACTATTAACTAACCTTTAACCTATTAAACTTTTAACTTTAACCTGACATTGCATCTACCAAAAGTAAGAGTTTGCGGAAAAAACGCTGTTGTAAAATAGACATAGATGTATATGGGGGACTAGTTTACTGGTCATAGATGCCTATAGAAACTATCTTTGGTAATCTCCAAGGTCTGAAACACAGCCAGCAAAAGCAATTACAGCGGCTGTATCACCAGCGCATACC
>JBCCSG010000204.1:0-12943 GCA_039200565.1 Cyanobacteria bacterium P01_D01_bin.50
CTAATTTATCTTGAACTTCTTGAATAGTTATATTCAAGGATAAATGATGTAGAAGTTGTAGTCTTAAAAGATGAATAATATATTCAACTAAACAGCACTCGTGAGTTAGGTCATGGATGTGAAGAGATTCGTAATTATTTAATGCTTTCTGATATCTCCAATCGAATTGACCCTAATAATAAATGGAACAAATTAAACAGTATAGGTATGGTTGAATCAGTTAGAACCGAGAATGGTAAAACAACTGTTGAAACTCGTTATTATATTAGCAGTTTAAATTTAGATGCAAAAAAGTTTGGAAACTCAGTTCGCAGTCACTGGGGTATTGAAAATTCATTACATTGGATATTAGATGTAGCATTAAATGAAGATGATTGTAGATAAGACAAGGATAATGCACCGCAAAATTTTTCTGTCCTTCGTCAGATTGCAGTTAATCTCCGCCAGTAAAGAAAAAAGTAAAAAATTTGGAATTAAAAATAAACAATTTTTAGCCGCTATGGATGAAAACTATCTTGCGAAAGTTTCAGAATTAAGTTGTTAATCAATTCATTTTAATTAAGATTATATTTTCAGTGATTTAAGATGATTACATCTACTTGTATTTACTGCCTATTTTCCCAAATAATAAGTATTATTTGATACTATATTTCTATTTAAGCTAAATTATGGGTTATGGGCTGATTTTTATCATCGCTTACCCGCGCTGGTGCGGCTACGCGGTTCTTGCGTACTTAACGTGCTAAACTAATATCATAATGCCAAGAAAGTAAGGCTCTAATTTCAAAATTTTGGAAATTACTGAAGCCAAATCCACTTCTTTTGATTAATTTCAATTTATTATTAATTCCTTCTACTACACCATTCGTCGTTTTTCTTTCAAAATATCCTACTATTTCTCCAAACCAGCGTTTAATTGTCTTAACGCTTTTTTGATAATAAGGTGCAGCTTTCTTTAACCAATCTATTAGCCCTAACAAACATACACTTAAATCTTCACTATTATCAAATAGATGATGGAATTCTTCTTTCAATGAATGCATTATTTTAATTAAAGGTGATGCTTCTCTGATTTTATCTAATTTTTCTTTCTGTTTCTCTGTCAGCTTATTTTCTGCTTTTAGAATTGTAAATTTATTCCCTTTTAAACTATTAAATATTTTTTCTCTAGATTCAACATTTAATTCAAGTGCTGTTTTCTTTTCTGCTATTCTAGCTTGATTTAATTCTTCATGAATCACCTTGGTAACATGAAATCTATCCACTGTAACAACAGCATTTGGGCAAATCTTATCAACTAAATTTTTATAGTTTCCAGTCATATCAATACTGACTTCTTCTATGTTAACCCACCCATCAGTTTGAAACGCTCGTGGTAGGCACTTTCAGATGCTTTATTAATCTTGGCTCTATGGTCAAAACCTAATAGAGAAAGTGCAGTAACTGCGGCGAGTGTCTTTCCTGTTCCTGCATCTCCGTATAATCCCAAAACCGGGAAAAATCCTTCTTCTCGTTGAATTTCATCGTAAAACAAACCAGCTACAGAAAATGCTGCTGTAAATAAAGCAGGCATGAATCCAGCTTCCCCGAAGAAGTTACGCATGGAATTTACCAAACGTGGCAAGACATTTGGTTCTGGTTGAGTATTGATTTTAGGAACCGGAATTTTTTCAGTGGCTATTAACCTTTCATTTAAAACCCAGCCTGATTCTTCCTCCGTAATTAAATCTCCATCTTTACTTATTTGACAGTCGTGGAACACCCAAGTCCCATCCGATTGTCGCCCTAAACGTTCTGATAATTTATAGGGCTTTCCTCCACGTTCTCGGTATGCAGATAGTTCTTTATGCAAATACTTGTGCAGTTTATCTACTTTTAGTTTGTTTACAAAATACACTTTCGCTGTGGCACGAGATAAGCAATTAATAAAATCCGTTACCTTATTAAATGCTTCGGCTGGGACTACTACTCTATGTTGTTCGTTTGGTGGGTCGTAAGTACGTTTAACTTGTAGAACTAATCCCCCGTAATTGTCGTTAGTTCCGACTAATTCTCGCTCAACGATAAAGCTAAATCCTGCTTTGGGAATCCATTTCCATTCTGTATTCACTTTTTTCCAATAACCTAATTCTGACCTATATGGATGTTGCACTGGAGCCGACCAATAGTAGCGTGTTGAACTGTACTGAAAAATATAGCAAATAGTTACGGATGTCATCTGACCATAGTTTCATCCATTCATCGATTGAAATATAAGTAATACTATGGCGCTTCCCCTGAAGAATTAAGTCGTCAATATCAAGGTCATCTTTGCTAAATTTTCCCCACCAAGCAATACGGATTTTACATTCCCATTCTTGCAATAACTTAATTGTCTCGTGGTAACGCAGCATGATGTGCTGATTCAAGAGCATCCTCCCATCTACGTACAAGTCAATAACTAATTCGGATAATGAAGTATTTTGTTCACTCGCAATTTTTTCTAAATATCGTTTGAATCATTTAGGGCTACAATCCCAGGCTGCTCCAGAGGCTCCAATGATTATTTGGTTTAGGTTACAGGCAACCGACCAGGCTTTCAAAACTCCCTCAGCCAAACCGATTGATGGTAACTCAATCGATTCTGGACGACAGAACGCAAGCGGCATTTCTCGATTATCTAACCGAGGTCAAAGACCTTCGCTCATTTGCCCTTAAATCAATTCATGGGTAAAGTTGGGTCGAAATTTCCCGATAACATATCAAGCTCAATTTGCTTGGCTTTCATTTCTGCTAGCTTGCGGTTGGCTACCGTATCTGAAAACCCAGTTGAAAGGTAATAACGTTTTCCTACGAAACGGAAAACAAGCTGTAAACGTTCGTGGGAGATTTTTATTTGGACAGTACCTTTAGATGATTTACGTTTTGGGGATTGGCTAGTCACAAGGGAACTCCTGAAGCCGCGTCGCGGAACGCGCTTAAATTTACCCCCAATTTACCCCCAAAATTTAGCTAAACATATCCAAATATGTCCAACGTGGCTATTTTTACACCACAGTTACACCTCCGTTAATCGCTGAAACGGGGTTTTTGCGCCATTAAAAAAAACCATAAGTTTTAGCTGTTAAGGCTTTTATGATTAATGCCAGGAACGAGACTTGAACCCGCGTGTCGAGGATTTTCAGTAATCAAAAAATCATCTTTTTTCAGTACTTTCACGCTAGTAATATTTATTATACCCCAATTTTACCCCAATTCAAAAGCAATTTGTCCTCTTTTAGTCCTATGCTCACCTTAGCTAAAACCCCTATTCTTTCGTTAAATTACTCCTATGCTCACCCAGGCTCAAACCCTTATTCTTTCGTTTAGCTACTCCTATGCTCACCTTGGCTAAAATCCTTATTCTTTCGTTGAATTACTCCTATGCTCACCTTGGCTAAAATCCTTATTCTTTCGTTGAATTACTCCTATGCTCACCCAGGCTAAAACCCCTATTCTTCCGTTGAATTACTCCTATGCTCACCCTTAGCTCAAACCCTTATTTTTCGTTGAAATACTCCTATGCTCACTGTCATTTAAGTTGCTTGTGTGTAATATAGCTGCACAGTACCTGCGATAAGCGCCTATCGCTAATAGCCTTCTACTCATACACTCTGGCTGTGATGTAAAATTGTAATACTCCCTTCGGATGTTAGAAGTGATGTCAGCAAAAGATAAATTTCACGATATTGTCAGACTAGCTTTGGAAAAGGATGGGTGGAATATTACAAATGACCCCCTATATATTGACTTTGGTCAAGTTCAGATGCGTATCGATTTGGGAGCGAATTAACCCCTTACTCGTTCTAAAAGTTGCTCCCACCAGAAAGGTGTTGGGATTGTGTCAGAAGCAAATGTCTTTCTGCTGCTGTTTACTGCTCAGTTGTTGCTCATGTTGTAATACTGAGTAAAATATTAACAATTTAATGATGGCACTCTCTACATTGCCAAGTTCCAGGTGTAATACTTTTGACAGCATAGGCACCACAACAATCCTGGGCATTGCCCCAAGGCTTGTAAAATAATGGCTGCCTTCCCTAAAATTAATTTTCTATGGATTTTCTATGTTAGAACAAGGGGATGAAGTTGTTCTAATACAACCTTAACCGTATAATCCCGTATTGCTGCTTGAGCTATGGAACCATTAACTGCAACAGTTCTCGCTACCCTTGCATTCACCTTTTCCATTGAAGAAAAAACCACAAAAATTATTACTCAAGAGACTCTGAGTAAAATAAATCAACTACGATCTCACATTTGGCAGAAGTTGCGGGGAAATAATAACTTAGAAATAGTACTTACAGAAGCAGAAATAGTTTCCCAGGTAGATTTAGAGACAGTAGTTGCCGAAGTGCAAGTAGCAATGGATGAAGATGAACAATTCAGCCAAGAAATACAAAAGATTGCAGGTGAAATCCAACAAGAAATTAATATTGGTAATATTATAGATTTGTCAGAACCGGGAACGAGCAAAGCTAAATCCCCAAAAATTGGCATTCCTTTCCAAGCACCACCTCTACCAACTTATTATGTAGAACGTCCCGAATACAGCCAAAACCTAAAAACTCGTTTACTTACAGAGTCACCTGATGTGGATCCCTTGGTAGTTACAGCCATTCATGGTTTGGGTTCTGTGGGGAAATCTATTATCGCAACAGCCTTAGCCCATGATGAAGAGGTGCAAGCTCATTTTAGCGATGGGATTCTCTGGGCAACATTAGCGAGGCAACCTAATCTTCTATCCCTCCTTAGTAGCTGGGTACAGGCATTGGGGGATTACAGCTTTAAAGCTACTAGCGTAGAAGCTACTTCCAATCAACTACGTACATTGCTTTGTGATAAATCTGTATTGCTAGTAGTGGATGATACCTGGAATACAGAGGATGCCCAAGCATTCAATGTGGGGGGAGCGCGTTGTCAAGTTTTGGTCACAACCCGCGAAGCAGGAATTGCCCAAGCTCTTGGAGCCAGTACCTATTCTTTGGATGTCATGACACCATCCCAAGGGATGGAACTGTTGATTAAGAAAATAGGACGTAAGCTTACTGATACAGAAACTAGTGATGCTGAAGCTTTAGCGAAAGAGGTTGGTTACTTGCCTTTGGCATTGGAACTAGCTGCAGCCCAAGTTGCTGGTGGTAAATCTTGGAGAGTTCTAGTGCAGGAGATGCAACAAGAGGTAGCCAACTTAAAAACATTAGATAACAAATCAGCCAGAGAAATATCGGATGAAGCTAGTCTAAAACGTCTTAGTTTAACTGCATCATTAAATTTGAGCGTGCAGCGATTGCCAGAAAAAACGCGAAAAAATTTTATTTGGTTGGGAATATTACCAGAGGATGTCACAATTACTCAGACAATGGTTGCAACTCTGTGGGATATCGATAATGAACGGGATGCAGTGAGGGAGCTGGCTTACTTGCACTCGAAAGCTCTGTTATTATCTGGAGTTCCTTTGCCTACAGGGACACCAACCTACCGTTTACATGACTTATTTCATGACTTGGCACGAAATTTGTTAACTGCTCCACTAAACCCAAAGGATAAAGGTAATTTACCAGGTAATGGTATAACTCTGTCTGCTGCTCACGCTGAATTCTTGGACAAGTACCGGAATTTAACGGATAACAACCTTTGGCATACCGTACCTAATGATGGTTATATCCATCAGCATCTAGTCTGGCATTTGGAAAAGGCTAAAAAGGTAGAAGAGATTCACAAGTTATTGGCAGAAGAATCAGCAACAGGAGGTAATGGTTGGTATGAGGTGTGCGAGAAGCTAGGACAAACTGCCAATTTTATAACTGATGTTACCCGTGCTTGGCAATTGGCAGAAGACTCTTGGACTGAAACAACCCTACCTAAAATTATTGGCTTACAGTGTCGCTATGCTTTGATAATTACATCTCTTAACAGTCTATCAGCGAATCTACCAGCAGAACTTTTGATTGAGTCAGTTAAAAAAAATGTATGGACTCCCGAACAAGGATTAGCTTACGTACTACAAAGCTCCGATCCAGAATGGAAAGCATACTTACTAACAAACCTAGCCAATCATTTGCCAACACACTTAAAAGAATTAGCACTGTCAACAGCACTGGTTTCTGCTAGGCAGATTCAGTATGAGTCAAGTCGCGCTCATGCCCTAATTCGTTTAACTGAGCAACTACCAGAATTATTTCCAGAAGCGCTTGTTGCTGCTGGGCAGATTGACGGGAGTGATGAACGCGCTGAAGCCATAATTAGTTTGGCTGACAAACTGACATCTGATTTATTACCAAATGCCGTGGCTGTTGCTCGGCAGATTCAGTCTGAATATTATCGTGCCAAAGCCATTATTAGTTTAGCTGATAGACTACCAGAATTGTTACCAGAGGCTCTTGCTGCTACTAGGCAGATTCAAGATTGGACATTGCGTGCCAAAGCCCTAAGTAGTTTGGCAGAGCAATTACCAGAATTATTTCCAGAGGCTCTTGCTGCTGCTAGGCAGATTCAGGATTGGACATTTCGCGGCGAAGTCCTCAGTATTTTGGCTGATAAACTGCCACATAATTTGTTGCTAGAGGCTGTTGCTATTGCTAGGGAGATTTGGTTTACTGATGAACGCGCCCAAGCCCTCAGTAGTTTAGCTGATAGAGTACCAGAATTGTTACCAGAAGCTCTTACTACTGCTAGGCAGATTCAGGAATATTACATCAATACTCCTCATATCATAAGTAGTTTGGCTGATGAACTATCACCAGAATTGTTACCAGAGGCTCTTGCTGCTGCTAGGGAAATTCGATCTGAGCAACATCGTGCCCAAGCCCTCAGTAGTTTAGTTGATAGACTACCAGAACTGTTACCAGAGGCACTAGCTGCTGCCAGACAGATTCCGGATGACTGGCGTCGTGCCGAAGCTCTAATTAATTTAGCAGATAGACTACCAGAATTATTACCAGAGGCTCTCGCTGCTACCAAGCAGATTAAAATATTAGAGTTTCGCACCTATATCCTCGGTAATTTAGCAGCTAAACTACCACATGATTTATTACCAGAGGCACTGGCTGCTGTTGGGGAGATTCAAGATGACTCTTATTGTGCCACAGCCTTCAGTAATTTAGCAGATAGACTACCAGAATTATTACCAGAGGCTCTTGCTACTGCTAGGCAGATTGAGAGAAGTGAGGAGCGCGTCACGGTCCTCAGTAATTTGGCCGATAAACTACCAGAATTATTACCAGAAGCTCTTGCTGCTGCTGGGCAGATTGAGAGGAGTGATGAACGTGCTGAAGCCATAATTAGTTTGGCTAACAAACTGACACCTGATTTATTACCAGAGCCTCTTGCTATTGCTAGGCAAATTCAGGAGGAGAAACATCTTGCTCAAGCCCTAAGTAATTTGGCTGATAAACTGCCACCTAATTTATTACTAGAGGCTATTGCTACTGCTAGACAGATTCAGGGTGAGTCAGAACGCTCCACAGCCCTAAGTAGTTTGGTGAGTAAACTGCCACCAGAACTGTTACCAGAGGCTCTTGCTATTACTAGGCAGATTCCGTTTGAGTCAGAACGCGTCAAAGCTATAAGAAGTTTGTCGGGTAAACTGCCACCAGAACTGTTACCAGAGGCTCTTGCTATTGCTAGAGAGATTCTATTTAACCCAGAACGCGCCAAAGCCCTAAGTAGTTTGGCTGATAGAATGCCAGAATTATTACCAGAAGCCCTTGCTGCTGCTAAGCAAATTCAGGATGAGTATACTCGTATCAAAGCCCTAATTAGTTTGGCTGATAGAATACCAGAATTATTACCAGAAGTCCTTACTGCTGCGAAGCAAATTCAGGATGAGTATAATCGTGTCAAAGCCCTCATTAGTTTGGTTGATAGATTGCCAGAATTATTACCAGAGGCTCTCGCTACTGTTAGGCAAATTAAGACGGAGATATATCGCGCCGAAGCCTTAAGTAGTTTGGCTGATAGACTACCATCAGAATTATTACCAGAAGCTCTTACTGTTGCTACAGAAATTCAGTTAGATCAACATCGTGCCGAAGTCCTAAGTAGTTTGGCTGATAGACTACCATCAGAATTATTACCAGAGGCACTGGCTGCTGCTAGGCAGATTCAGGAGGAGGAACATCGTGCCAAAGTCCTCAGTAGTTTGGTTGATAAACTGCCAGAATTATTGCCAGAGGCACTGGCTGCTGCTAGGGAAATTCAGTTTTTCTATTATCGCAAACAAGCCCTAAGCAGTTTAGCTGATAAGCTTTGCCAGATACCAAAGACTCAACTTTTTTCTTGCTGGCAAGATACCCTTCACACTTTATCTCCTTACACTCGTCCAAGCTTACTTGCTGATATGGGAGCATTAACTCCTGTGATATTTACTTTGGGTGGGAAACAAGCAGTAAAAGATACAGCTACCGCAATCCAAGATGTGTCGCGCTGGTGGGGCTAATCACCTTGTTTGTAAAAAACACACAGAAACAGTAGTTATAAAGCACATTTTAACCCACATCCCTTACCCTATTCCCCCATTTTCATCTTGATAATATTCCCACAAAGCTGATAAATAATCAGTTCTCTTCTGTAATTTCAACCAGCCTTTTTTCTCGATGAACCTAATAAACATCAAACGGTTAAACAGTTTTTGTCTAAATAATCGCTTGCGTTCTGAATCAACCGACCATTTTATTAACCCTTCTACTTTCTCAAAAGTCTTACGATACTCTTTGAAGAATTGATCTGTTACTGCTTCTACTACTTTTTTTTAGTGGCTATAGCCAACTTTGCACCTTTTACCAATCGCACTTTATCCATCACCTCGACAATTTTCCCGTGATTCACCCCTTCGTCTGCATTCAATACCACCATTAAAGATCGCTCTGGTTTAACTTTGGCTTTTAACCCAGCTTCCAATTTATCCAAAGTAATCGGTTCCTTATTCAAAAATATTTCACCAGCTTTATCCACACTCAAAGTAACTTTTGCTGGTTCAGTTGCTTTTTTCGCTGAAGATGCTTGGGGTAAATTAACTGGTAATCCTTCTTGACGAGTTAGAAACAAAGTTGACATCACAAAGAACGTCAAAATTGCAAATATAACATCTATCATTGGGACGATATTAATCTGCGCTGGCGCATCCGCTTCATCTGGTAGACGCATGAATCTTTTCTCCTCGTTCGTAATGACGACGGTAAAGTAATTCTAATTCTCCACCGTATTCCTGAATCAATGCCATTTGTCTTTGATACATGGCTCGAAATGCATTGGCAAACATCAGCGTGAAAATCGCCACAACCAAACCAGCAGCGGTAGAAACGAGCGCTTCACTAATACCACCAGTTACATTCGCTGTTTGAGAACCTCCGACATCACCAAGATCCAAAGAAGCAAAAGAGCCAATTAATCCTAATACAGTACCAAGAAGACCTAATAACGGCGCAAGGGAAATTATAGTATCAAATATATTTTGGAAGCGTTTGAGTAAAGGAATTTCTGCTTGTGCTTCACTTTCTAATGCTAAACGAAATTCAAAAGGAGTCGGTTCTTCTAATTCCAAAGCAGTGAGAAACATCCGAGCGATAGGTAAATCTGCGTTCTTCCGCAATCCATCAATTGCACCAACAACATTATTACGACGATAGAGATTCAATACATCTCTCACTACCTTAGTCTGACGATTATTTATCTTTACCCAGAAGCTTATTCTTTCGACAATCAGAGCCAATGCTAACACCGAAAATCCCAGCAGTGGTATCATCACTACCCCACCTGCCGAGAATAGATTATTTATTCCCATCTATAGCTCTCAAGTTCATCAATGAAAATTACTGCTATTACCTACAGGTGCAGATGATAGTAGTTATCAAATTAACTTAAAGCAATTGATAATAAATGTCAATCGTTTATAGGTCTTGAAAATCAATAAAAGTTAATCCTAAAGGTTATTTTACTTTTTGAATAAGTGTGTTAATTAACTGCATGTTAATATGTTAAAAATTTTAAAAGTGGGCAATATCAATGCTTTCATGAATTTTATTTCAGGAAGGATATTGAGTGCAACGATGTAATTACGACTTATAACTATGGGTGTATAGATATTAATAATTACAACATATTATTAAGTAATAATCAGTAAATATTGATTGACATTTACTTTTAATTATTTTAAAATTCCAAATTAATGGAAATCTATATCAATAATTATTAAACCATGAGCTTTGCAAGTACAGCGCTACGACAGCGGGAAAGAGAATCGAAAGCTCTAAGAATTTTTCTAGCTTGTAGTTTAGCTGGCTCGCTATTATTTCATTTAGTATTATTAGCTTCTGGGATTGGCAAATATTTATTCAATAGGGTGCCGTCGATTGAGGATGAGCCGCTTGAAATAACTCTCTTGGATACTCCTATAGAAGAAATTGAACCAGAGCCAAATGAAGTTGTCAAACCAAAGCCAAAACCGGAACCGAAAAAGATAGAGCCGAAACTTGAAAAACCAGAACCCAAACCAGAGATAAAACAACCAATTATTGATACTAATAAGCTCTTGTCCGAATTAGACACCACTCCGAACCAGTCTCGAATTAGTGGTGGAAGTCCAGCTTTGAGACAACCAAGAGTTACTCAAGTAGCACCCGTTTTAAAACCGCTTCCCAAGCCGAAATTTAAACCAATTAAACCACTATTACCTGTTTTGCCTTCCGCTCCTCCTCTAGCAGCAAGGGAAAAACCAGTTATTCCCGAATCAAAGACGGAACCAAAACCCGAATCTATCCCTAAAAATGATGTTCTATCGCCAATACCTCAACCAGAAGTTAGAAGATCACGAGAATTTTCTACTCCTGTAGAACCACCACTACCAATTCAAAATTCATCCCAAGAGTTGAAAGATTTACTTGCTCAGGAAAGAGATTCTAGAAGAACACCACGAGAATTTTCAACGACTGTGACTCCTCCTATAGAACCACCAGCACCAGCAGCCGAACCAGATGAAGGTTTGAAAGATTTGCTTGCTCAGGAAAGAGATTCTAGAAGAACACCACGAAGTTTTTCAAATCCAATCCCTGCTCCCGTCGAGCCACCAGCACCAGTAGCTAAACCAGACGACGGTTTGAAAGATTTGCTTGCTCGGGAAAGAGATTCGAGAAGGGGAGCACGGAGTTTTTTCACTCCTGTAGAACCCCTAGCACCATCTGCACCCGATACTTCTAATATTGGTGGAAGTAGCGATAATGCTCCCAGAAGAAGACGCAAAAGCTTTAGAGGTAATGTTGCGGCTGCACCGACTAATACTAGCGATACTGGAGCTGGTAATGGCTTGGGTAATGGTAGTGGTGATTCATTTGGTGACGGTGATGGACAAGCAGCTTGTCGTCGGTGTAACAGAAGTTATCCTTCTTGGGCTAGACAAAGAGGAATTGAAGGAAGTATTACGGTATCTGTAGATGCTGATGCTCGAGGTAATGTGACTAACGTACAGTTAATTAGCGGAAGTGGAAACAGTAGATTGGATAAACACCATTTAAGATTGGCGCGTAAGTGGAAACTTAAACCTAGTTCTAATGGTAGACAAGGAGTGACTATTATAACTAGATATCAGCTTCAGTAATCTATGCCATAAATAATTAGGAATTGCGATTTAACTTTACTATAAAACCCATTTAATTTTTTACCCTGTTCTGTCACTCTCCGAAAAATTTTTATTTTTTAAAATTTCAGAATTCTTGTATAAAAAGCAATTACAAACTTATTTACTAATATTAAATCGAGGCATATAGAAACTAGTAAAGTTTTTTAATATTAGTAAAACTTAGAAAGTTACAGAACAGGGTTAAAGCATTCAAATACGATTGCAGACATACGGGATAAAAACGCACGGCACATAATTATCCAGAAGAAACATAGCCCTGTGCCAGTTAATTTATGTAGTATTGTATTACATTAAAAAGTAAGATAAAAATAAGAATAGCATCTGGTGATGTTTTAAACTGCTGGAATTCTTTTGCTATATACATTTTTGCAGTTTTCGACCCCTCTTTTCTCTATCTTGGTGAGAAATCCGGGAATAGATTTGTAGCTTTGGCTAAAATTTGCAATTTTTCAAATATTCTCTTTATAGAAATAATCTATATTGTATATGTCTGTCGAACAACATATAAAGTACCTCTTTAATTGTTAATTAAATATTAACAGGACTTACGCTATTGTCACCAAACCTTAGTTTGTGCGTGACAGAAAGTTCACGCACCCTAAAAAAAAGGTGCCAGTTGGAGCTATTCCTTATTAATTTCAAACCATCTAACTATTGGTTTAATTTTTCCATGATTTTTATCTCTTAATACTTAATTATGTACTCAACAAATAATTTATCAAAAGTTAATTATGACCTGGTTTTCGTTGATTCTAGTATTGAAGATTATCCAGTTCTCCTCCGTGGAATAAAATCGGATGCAAAAGCTTTTGTTCTGACAGATAAAGAAGATGGAATCAAGCAGATTTATGGGATTTTATCTCAATACAAAAATGTAGAAAGTATTCATATAGTTGCTCACGGTGAACCGGGAAGACTCTTTTTGGGTAACGCTGAATTGAGTCTTGATAGTTTGGAAGATTATGCTGGGGAATTATCTTGGTTTAATTGTAAAGCTATTGCTCTCTATGGTTGTAATGTTGCTGTGGGAGATGCTGGTGCTGAGTTTCTCGAAAAGCTTCATCAATTAACTAATTCCACTATTTATGCTTCTAGTACCAAAGTTGGAAGTTTTCACAAGGGTGGTAATTGGATTTTAGATGTTTGTCAAGGTGAAAAATTCGATGATTTTTCTTTAGCATTTAAAGAGACGTTACTGACAACTTACAGTGGTGTATTCGCAACTGGTACCGATGGAAATTACACGTTTTTTGATTCCCAGGAAGGTACTAAGGGAACTGTTACTTTTAACGA
>JBCCSG010000205.1:0-12889 GCA_039200565.1 Cyanobacteria bacterium P01_D01_bin.50
GTCGACGAGATGAACGAGTTCGCCGCGGAGCGGGGCGTGTCGTACGACCTGTTCCGCGACGAGGTCGCCGAGTTCCAGACGGCGCTCGGCATCACGTCGTTCCCGGCCACCGTGTTCGTCGACGGAGACGGACACGTCCACGAGACCACGGGCGTGCTCGACGACGACGAGTTGAACGAGCACGTCGACCGACTGCTCGCGGGCGACTCGTCGGGCGGGGGCGGCGGTGAGTCGGCAGACGGTGACGACGGCGTGTCCGACGATCTCGTCGACGGGTGGAACGGGATCGTTCGCGATCCCCTTCCGCAGGTCGATGCGGTCGATCTGCCGCTCGTGGACGATCCGTCGACGAGCGTGGGGTTCGCCGCCGATCCGGGTGACATCCACGTCGTCTACTTCGGGTTCACCGCCTGCCCCGACGTGTGTCCGACCACGATGGCCGATCTCGCGGTCGCACTGCGGATGATGGGTGACGACGCCGAGCGTGTCGATGTCTCGATGGTCAGCGTCGACCCCGAGCGCGACCGAGACCATCTGGCCAAGTACACCAATGCGTTCGTTCCCGGCTCCTCCGGACTGCTCACCGACGACCAGGAGCTCCTCCGTGCCGTCGGCGATCCGTTCGGCGCCGACTGGGAGGTGCGGGTTCTCGACGACGGCACCGTCGAGGTCGACCACACCGCCTTCTTGTACGCCGTCGACGACCAGGGCCAGCTGCGCCTCACGTGGCAGTTCGGCACACCGAGCGATCTCATGGCCGACGACATGACCCGACTCCTCGACCTCACCAGCGCCTGAACCATGACCTTCTCCGACACGACCACCGCCGACACGACCACCTCCGACACGATCACTGCCGACACGATCACCGCGAGCGGGCCCGGCACTCCTGTGGTCCGACGCGCGATCTCCGCGATCCTTCTCGCCCTGGTGATGGCCGTGGCGACGGCGTGCGGCAGCGAATCCGAATCGTCGGGGCCCGAGCAGCCGACGTTCGAGTTCATCATCCCCGCAGGATCCGGTGACCTGATCGAGCAGGGCGAGGTGCTCGACATCCTGCCGCGTGAGCTCAAGACCCAGGTCGGCGAGACCATCCAGATCCGCAACGAGGACGACCGGGCGCACATCCTCGGACCCTGGTTCGTCGGCGCCGGTGAGACGTTGCGCCAACGATTCGTGACCGTCGGCGTCTTCGAGGGTGCGTGCTCGGTGCACCCGAGCGGTGCCTTCACGGTCTACGTCGACCCGAGCAACGCCTGACCGACTCGGTCACGACGCTCCTCGTTCGTTCACCACCCCACTCCATCCTTCCGAAAGGACCCTCATGTCTCGTTCCGCGACCCGACTCGCCGGTGCCACGCTCGGCGCCCTCCTCATGATCTCTGCGGCCGGGTGTGGCAGTGACGATCCCGATCCGGCCTCCGGTTCGGTCTCGATCAGCGACCCGTGGTCGCGTCGCCCGGTCGACGGTCAGTCGTCGAGTGCGTTCTACGGGGTGATCACCAACGACGGCGATGACACGGTCACGGCCGTCGCTGCGACGGCGTCGGTGTCCGACTCGGTCGAGTTGCACGAGGTCGTGATGAACGACGACGGCACGATGACGATGCGCGAGCGCGACGGTGGCTATGAGATCGCAGCCGGCGAGTCGATCACGCTCGAGCCGGGCGGGTTGCACGTGATGTTGCTCCTGTTGCAGTTAGCGCTCCCGCAATCAACGGTTAATAATTAAATATCTGGAGACGTAATGTATTACGTCTCTACATTATAAAAAATGCCTTCCGAGAAATCGGAGGGCGTTTTTTTATGTGAAATGAGTGCAATCCTTGTCTTCCCTCTCCCTATCTTCAAGAGAGACTTTGAGTATGTATTTGATGAGGGATGAGATCCGGTATATTGTATCAGCCGCCCTCTAAAGCATGTATCGGTTTAGAGCGCAGCTGCTACAGGATTGATTTTTAGCCAGAATTACTTCGTCGGCTGAAATGGTAAAGAAGAGTGATGGAGATCGATAAGCAGATTTCCATCGGAGTTTTTGCGATACCCGAAGGTATACTCCACTTTGACTTCTTTATTAGTGTTGGCATCCGTGAAATAATAGTTCCCCATAGCCACAGCATCACCACAAGCGATGCTCATTCCCGCGTTTTCAAATCGAACTTTACTCCAGGGTTGAAGGGCAAAACCTTGATCTTCAGAGATAACTCCTTTGACAAAGTAGGATACCGCATCCTTTTCGGTGAGACGAAACTGCCCTTCTGAAGCTTTCGTAGGCTTAAATAAAACTGTACCTTCATCGTATCCGTATAGATCGTCAACAGTTTTTGCTGCTAAGGCTTTATAGTCTCCGCTATTTTTGTATGCCTTGCCGATGGCAACAATACTATCAGCCCAAGTCTTTTGGGCACTCGTGACTTGTTCTTTAGTAATACAATTTTTTGAAGTCTCTGGAGGCACAGTTGTATCCGAAGCTATATTCTCAGCGCAAGCCGTAGCCAAGACACCTGGTATCAATATTGAAGTTAATATTTTCAGTGTTCCTAGGGTTCTCATTTTCATTTCCTGATTCTTGTAAATTAGTGCTAAATGGTCCCTAAATTGTTGTAATAGAAAAAACAAATATGACGGGCACCCATAACCTGAATTAGTTTATCCAGTTTTCAAGTGTGGCGTAAAAATATAAAAAAAATATAAATTAATTATTAAAATTACTAAATATTAATATTTTTTTAATAATTATCACTAAACTGATAGCTGTTAAGTAAGTCGGCATAAAAAACTCAGGGTACCTCCGCAGCGATTAGACATCTCCGAAAACAACCAAAGTCTTACTATTACTAATTTTGAAGTCGCGATAACCCTCCGGGGTGTCGGCGCAGGCCTATTGCCAAATCCCAAAGGTAGTTAGTTTGTACGCAAAAATAAGGCTTTGAGATGCTTATATTGAAACCAATGTACTCTTGGAATGTTTAGTTCTTTATAGTCATAAAATAAATGTGCCTATTCGTAATCTAACAAGTCCACAAATCGCCATAATTATCTGTCCATATTTACTCTATTTTAATCTAAATCTTTCTTGAGCTACTCGAAATATTTTTGCCAAACGAATTAAATGTTCAACAAAAATGCGGCTCCGTTGCATACTCTTTATGTATTGATTTTTGCTCTGGAGTTAATTCTTGTTTTTTAGGTTTTTTATGAGGAGTTTTAGTTAATTCTTCTCCTTGGTAAGTTTTATTTCCGTTAAATATTTGATTTGGATCAAACCCTTTTCGAGATTCACGAAACAATTTTACGTCACTTTTTGGTCCTCGTTTACTTGCTACGACATCAATGATATCTTTACCGTCTGGTAAAAATATTAATTTATTTTTAAAAGTATGTTTTTTCTTTTTACCTGAATAATATTTTTTCTGTTATTTATATTCTCCTGGTCTTTCTATGGGCTGTGAACACAGCTATCAACTATTAATTCAAACTCTGTGAAAAGTTCTTTAACAATCTCGTAGTCAGATTCGTTTTTTTACCTGCTCAAATAAACTTGGTGGTAGCAGCTTTCCTAAAAGTGGAAACCAATAATTAAATGTATCGTTAACTGTTGTTTCACTTACTCCAAACTGAATACCAAGTAGTTGAAATGTTGTTAATTGTCGCAGATATATTAGAGTTAGTAATATTTGTTCTTCAAAAGATAACTTTGTTTTACGACCAGCTCCTTTTTTGATAATTCTTGTCTTTTTCAATTCTGCTTCTAATTCGGATTGTGTGCGTAGGGCGATACACGAAGCGTCCCACTTTGGGCTATCGCTTGCTTTATTAACTGTTTTAATTGGTCGTAAGTTAAAGCAACTAACCATTGTGCTTCTCTGGGATGTTTATTGATAGAGCCTGATATTGAATTCATCTTCTTAACCTTGATAAAGGCTGATTGAATATTATTTTATCAGATTTTATTTATATTTCGGAGATATCTAATCTTTAAGTACTTTGTTAAAGATTTAATTTGACCTTCTATAGTTTTGATATGACCCTTGCGACATTCCTTTGCTGATGAAATCTTACCATCAATATCAGCAATGACTGAGTTAGCTTGACGCTTATTAATACCGAAATTTTGTTGTAATTATGTATTTAATTTTGACTTGCTTAATCCCTCCTCCTCTAACCGACGTTTTAGGTATAATTTACTAGCAGAACTATAAACATGACTGTAGTCCGCACAATAATTATTAATATTTTTAGGCGTTATTGTAGCCACTATAGTCGTAAATGTTTTCATACCCATTTGTCATTCACTGGAGGTGTGGAAGATCACCTGCTTAACCACAATTAAATCACGAATCACATAATATAACTAAATTATGGGTAAAGTTTGGTACAGTTAGACAAACTTTTAGCTAGCTACCCCTAACCCTTCGAGTATAAAGTTCTCTTTTATCTTAATATCTTTGAAAGCTACTTGAATGCTAAAAAATTTGCCCAATGGTAGTTTAAATCGTTTCAATTGAATGTAGTTATCGTAACTTCTTGACTCAACACATTGTAAAATTTTTCCCGATTCGGAAAGTAAAGTTAATTTCAGGCTAGCAGGTAAATAATTTTCTCCAAAAGCTGGATAAAGCTGTACTCTGATACCGACTTTATTATCAATTTGGGGTGATAAACCAATTAGTAACACCACAGATTTATTTTCTAATTGTATTCCCAAATCAATAAGTTTAGCGCCTTTGACACAAACCTCATTTAATACAGAATCGCTTCTGAATTGAAAGGTTGTCGTATCTGTAAAACTCAACAAATCATCAACAGACTGCCAGCCTTCATGAAAGGCACCCTCTAACCATAAACTCAAATTTTGTACAACTTTAGCTGTATTGTCTACGAGCTGTTGAATTTGTAAATTTTTTATTCTCTGATTGTACAAAATTTGCCGGTATTCATCAGATGCTAAGATTGCTCCCCATTCATTAAAATTTATATCTAGACGAGGTGAATAGACAGTTGATTTGCTTAATTGTTTTATTATTTCTTGTGCTTTAGCCTCTGATAAACAAGGTATTGGTTTAACTTGTGGTTTCTCTAGCATGCAAAGTTCTTGGGCTACCCACATAATATTAATATCGGCAATCAAGTCGCGATTCTTTAAACAGTAAGTTCTATCCATCAAGTCATATTGTGCTTTTTGAAGAACTTCTTCGTAGCTAATAAAGCCCCATATTCTTAACCAATTTGCTTCTATGTTTAACTGTACGGCGAGATAATAATTAGCAGCCCAATCAGGAATATCAATCCACTCTTGCGGGATGCGAAACTCACTAATACTACCTTGCTCGCTGGGAACTAAAACTATACGACTTTGATTAAACGTGAATTCAATTCCATTTACAAATTCCCATCGATTAAAATGCAAATCTTGATGCATAGGAGGTATACAGAATTTTTCCTGTAAATCTGGTTCATCCTCTAACCATTTGATGAAAGCATTAAAACATAAGTAATTAATAAAAGCCCTGTGACGGGCAGCCGCATTTTGAGAATGATTTACTACAGTTTTATCCCATATCTTTTCCCTATCTAATGCTGAAAATTCTAACCATAAATTTTCCGGATAAACTATACTCAAATCATCTATACTCAACATTTGATTATTTCCTTGCATAAAAAAGACCTTGTTTAATTTCTATCCATTCATTTACAAAATCAACTATTTTATGATTTACTCCGGATAGAGAGTTGGTTGACAAAAACATACTATTTTCAATTTGGCATTGGAATAATTCAATTAATTTCAATTTGATGGCTGTTTTCAAATCATTTTCAGGCTCTAACTCGTAATTTTTTTGTTGATTATTTAATCTATTTGCCTCATGAGCATGATTAAATATATGTTTTTTTTCTTCATCACTAAAATTTTGAATAATTGTATCTAAAAAAGAGAAATAAATTTGTTTGCAATATAATTTTAAGCATTGTTCTAAAGCGGATTTTATTCTTTGAATATCTCTATCATTGTTAAGATATACATCCTCGTTAATTTTATTCCATTCTACAGAAAACTCTCTTAATATATTTCTGTTATATTTTTTCAATTTACGAGCTACTTGATACTGTTTTTGTAACTCCGGATATTTATCTTTGAGAATGTTTGCTACTTCAGTTTGAGTTAAATTTAACCCTTGCCATAATTGAAAAATTATTTTACACTGTATTGACATATTTTTGAATAAGTTGTTAACAATAACTTGCACCTGTTGCCATTCTTCTTGCTGTATCAATACATCCCATCTAGAAGGTGCATCGGATATAGTATTGTAATTTTCTCCAAAAGCTAGATATTGTTTGGCACGATAGTTTCTCGCAGCATTTATACAAGTTGAAAGCATTCTTTCAATTGTTATATTGTCAGCAGATACAGTTGAAAAATTCAGGCGTTTACATTGCTGATTATAATAACCAGCAATCGCAGCAAAATCTGACTGTGAAGGTTTTTTTATACTACTCAAACCCTTAGGTGTTGGTTGATAAATTTGGTTAAAGCATTGCCAAGCCAGACGATATAAAATAATTTGGTTATTGCTAAAACTTTGTACTAGTAAAGCTTCATTCAATTCTGCTGTACTCAAATTATGTAATAATCCGTAATTAGAAAATCTTGTTCTTCTTGCTTCTAGGTCTTGTTGATAAATTTGATTGCGGACAAATCTTTTGAACGCGGCAATCGCATATGCTTCTATATTAATAGAATCGCGTTCAAAATTAAAATTTCTGAATAATTTATCGGGTGAACTAGCAGCAATATTTGCTATCTGAAAATATTCTTCTATAGAATATTTATGTTTAATATAACCCAACTCGCGATATATCTCATTAGCAGCTTTGAAGCAAGATTCTTGTAAATATGCTGACAAGTGCTTTTTTGCTGTAGGAAAACTACATTCTGGATTTAATTGAAGCCGATTTTGATTATTAGATTGATATTGAACTAATAACACTCGAATAAAATATTGCGCCCAAAAATTTTCTTTTGCATCTGGATCTGCTTCTACTTTTAACTTCATCTTTTTTTCTAACTCCGAATCAATTTTCCAAATCAATTGGAGTTGATGGCTATCACCTCTCAAACTGAGAAAGCTAGAAAACTTATTTACCAGGTTTTTACGTTTTTCCATAAGCTTAAAATCTTCCTATGCTGTCATTTGAAATTTTTTTTCTCCTATGTTTACCAAAATCAAAAATAACCTCATTTTCGTTTAATACATAAAAATTAACTTAAGTTATTATTGCTTGGCACCTCATGACCTTCATTTCAGTTGTTTTATGGTGTTCTATATATGTATGGGTACTGCCACAAGCTCTTTATGCAGTTTCGAGCTAATTTGTCAAAAAATAGCTAAACTTAGGTAGTTTTTGTCAAATAAAGTATGAATCTGTCAAAGGGTTCCCTGGCAAATTTTTTTTCCTAAAGAAATTATCATGGGTGCCTGTTAAAGCTGTATTTTGCAACTTGACAAAAATTATCATAGGAGCTTCCTTCGCTTCCCTCTTCATGATTAGAGGTATAGCATTAATCAGTTCGTAGTAGACAGCATCTATAGAAATATTATTTGATTTGTGATAAAGATTCCGTAAACTTCTTATTCCCTATTCCCTGGGTTAGTTAGTAATAAGTAAGTTCTAAAACACGCAGAAGTTAGTTAGTTGGTGATAATTGTTAACTGAAAAAGCCCGGCTACAAAAATGTAACAAGGGCATTTTTAGTATTATGACTGTTGCAATCTAAAATAAGTTACATAAAAGGAAGACTGTATATCCAGTTAAAATTTGACAATTTTATGATTTTTTAATTAAATTTGGTTGTTAATATAGGATTGACGATGAAAACAGTATTATTTCTCTGTACGGGTAATTATTACCGCAGTCGTTTTGCGGAAAAGTTGTTCAATAAATTGGCTGCTGAAAAAAAATTAGATTGGGAAGCTGATTCCCGAGGTTTAGCACTTGAGCGTGGCGTTAATAATATTGGTGCAATTTCAATTTATGCAGTTGAAGCTCTCAAACAACGCAGCATAATTATACCAGAAGATGAGCGTTTTCCGAAATCTCCAACTGAAGAAGATTTCCAGAAATTTGATTTAATTATCGCCGTTGATGAATCAGAGCATCGTCCTTTAATGGAAGAACGTTTTCTAAAATGGGTGGATAATATTGAATATTGGTTAATTCACGATATAGATAAAACTTCTCCGGAAGAAGCCCTTGGGGAATTAGAGAAAAAGGTGCAAAAATTAATTGAAGAGTTAACCGATCGTTAATCTACGCCAGCACCTAGATGACTAATGATAATTAATAACTGAATAAATGCTAAAAAAACTAAAAGCTTTTTTATTAATAGGTATTGGCTATATGCTTTCACCGCTATCGTGGTGGAATGATTTATTTTTTAATCTGCCAATTGCTTATCTTTTTGGTTATCTAGTTAGCTGGATTTCACCAGATTTATTTATACCTTTTACAATTATTGGATACTGGATATCAAATATTTTAGGTATCCTCATGATGCAAATCGGCGCTACCGATATGTTTTTTGAGCAAAAACAAAATAATCTCAAGAAAGATTTACTCGTCGGCTTAGGAAGTTCAACTGCTTACACATTGCTAATTTTGGGATTGCTATATCTTCACATCCTTGAACTTCCTGATTTTTTGAATGGAATTTAAGAAAAACGAAATAATCGGTAACTGTTGATTTTGCGTATAGTTAGGAAAAATGTGACTAATTTTCGCTTTATCTAAATTCATGTGACGCTGTAAAATTGTGGTAATTACGTCTCTAAAATCAGTAGTTACTTCTAAATCCCGTCTTTGATAAAGTTGATTATTAGATAAACCGGGAAACTCACCGTAAACTTTACCACCACGAATGTTACCGCCTAATAACCACATAACGTTGCCGTGTCCGTGATCTGTGCCCCCGTTTCCGTTTTCTCTAACTGTACGACCAAATTCGGATATTACTACTATGTTTGTATGTTTATACACTTCACCCAATTCTTTTTGAAGAACTGCTAAACCGTCACCTAATCTTTGCAAATGTCGGCTTAACTGTCCTTTGGAATTACCTTGATTAATATGGGTATCCCAACCACCCAAAGCTACAAATGCCAGTTCAATTCTAGAATCGCGTACCATTAATCTTGCCAACCGTTGAGCATCTCTAGCGAAACCTCTGGGTAAGGGTGCGCCGTTATTCGCTAGCTGCATTTCCACGTCTGAATTTTCCATTAACGCTTCACGGGCTTCCCGTGCGTCACGATATGTCTTACTTAGGGCATCGTTACCGCTGTATAATTTATCGAATGCCGTTGTTAATTTGGGGCTATCTATAGGTAAACGTTTGGCAACTCTACGTCCTGCGGGAATCGTTGCAACAGGGGCATTTCCAGCTAAAATACGGGGGATGGTGGAACCCACATTTACAGCTTGGATGGGATTGTTTTGTTCAGAGATTAAACCTAAAAGGCGATTCATCCAACCGTCTTTAGTATATTTAATTCCAGGAGTACCAGTTTCCATGTATTCTTGAGCGTCAAAATGGGAACGGGTAGATTCTCGGGAACCGCAAGCGTGAACAAATGCGAGATTTTTCTGCTTCCATAGAGGCATTAAAGCAGCAAGACTGGGATGCAGTCCAAATTTTCCATCTAAATCTAATACGCCACCTGGTTTATCTGGTTGAGGAATGGCAATTCTTTTTCTGGCTTGATAGTAAGCTGTTTCGGTATAGGGTACTACTACACTAAGCCCATCAACTGCACCACGCAGAAAAATGACTATCAAACGTTTCGAGTTTGGAGTAGCGCTCATGCTCACGCTAGCGTGAGCATTAGTTCCGATGGCAACTAGACTTGAAGCAGATAAAAATCCGGCTTGTTGGATGAATTTACGGCGTTTCATTTGGTTGTTGGTTGTTAGTTGTTGGTTGTTATACCGTTTCTGTATAAAGATGCCTTCAGCCCTCCTTCGTGGGCTTTGTACCTGTACCTATAGCCGAGGCAGTGCGTTGGGCGGGTTCCCCGACTTGTAGCAACTGCCCTGCAGCCTTCGCCGGCTGGGGGTGATTTAGCGCAGCCTCATACAGAATTGATATTAGTTGCCAATGCCAATTGATAATTGATTTATCGGTACATAAATTCTGGGCTACCAAGGATGATGACGGAGCGTTGATTTCGGGGGGTGGTGTTTAAGACTTCTTGGGTTTTTGGAGAAAAGTTATTACCGAGGGTATTTGCTAGTTCTACTGGATCAATTGATATTCTAGCGCCACGAGATTGTTTTTTATTGTTTCTGTTTTTTAATCCTCCCCTACCGATTGTATTGGCGAAGCTTAAGCGCCAGTTGATTCCGTTGGGATTTAACCAGGCACTTTGAGTGTTTTTATATCCATCTGGGCTGGAATTGCCATACAAGGGCATTCCCATTCTATGCAGTACACTGTTTATTCTAGGGAAGTCGTCGATGGGTGTGTCGGTGGCTCGAATACTGGAAATTACGTATTGATATGGTGTTTTAAATTTGCCGTTATAATATTTTTTATCCCAAAATTCGGAACTCTTGAATAAGGTTTTTAGTAGAATGCGAATGTCGCCATCTGTTGCTAAAAAGCGTTTTGCTAATTTGTCTACTAAGGTTTTTGGTGGCTCGTCTGCGACAAAATACTGAGCTAGTTTATAGCTGATATAGCGGGCTGTTGCTGGATGTTTTGCCAGAATATCTAAAGCTTGTTCTCCTTGTGCAATGCCGCTCCCTTTGATTTGTTTACCTAGAAAGACTTTATCGGTGGAGTCGTGGCGTTTGGGATTAAAGTAAAAATCATAACCGTTTTCTACTTTGCGAGGGGAATTACGGAAACCCCAACCAGTAAATATTTTAGCTAAGGTAATCACGTCTTCTTGGGTGTAACCACCATCAACACCCATGGTGTGGAGTTCCATTAATTCGCGGGCATAATTTTCGTTTAAGCCTTTAGATCTTCCCTTGGGACGATTTTTAGGAGCGGTATTTTGCCAATTATCCAGATAAAACAACATTGCTGGATGACGGGCAGTTGCACCTAATAAGTCGCGAAATTTACCGAAAACATGAGGTCTAATTGCTTGTTCTTCGTAAGCGTTTATCCACAATCGGGTAAGTCCTTTATTGTGGAATACGTTGAAGTGATTATACCAAAAATCCACCATTACTTCTTGGAGTTGCCGGGGACTCTGGGTTGCTCTGAGCAATCGCGCTTTTACTGCTTGTTTTTGAATCAATCTTCTTTTTTTCCGCCTTTGTTTCCTGATTTCGGGGGTAGGTTTTGGTAAACGTCTGACGCTGTATTGCGAAAATAGTTGTGCGGGAGTTAAGTGCAGAGTTTGCAGTTGAGAAAGTTGATTTTTTAAGCTTTGTGGTTCTGGTATAGATTCGGGTGTAAACTGTTGTTCGATATATTTATCTATGCCAATTTCTCGGACTTTTTCGACATCACCGGGAGTCGCACCGAAGCTGAGACGATTAATTACATGGATTATCTTTGAATTCTGGAATTGGGGATTTTCAGCTTGGGAGATAACAAAGCGATCGTTGTCTGGTTCCCAAGCTGATATTGCATTACAACTGGAGTTGGTTAAACTTACTGCGATTAAAACGGCGATTATCCAGCTTTTTGTATTGAGGTACATTTATGCTCCTAGGATGCAACTCTCCAGAAGGTGAGACCTAATTTTAATTGTCAACTATTGAATAATTTGTCAATCAATCAACACAAAATTAGCAATTTTTAATTTAAGTTACATAGGAAATACTAATTAAACCAGTATGTTAAATTACATTTATGGTAATTTTTTGATCTTCCTGTTGCTAGCCTATAAATATAGCTTGGACATCAGGCTTTATGGATTTAGAAAATAAATTTTAAATTTCATCATGAAAATAAAAAGTGGACAATATTGTACCAATATTGTCCACCTCTAATGCTACTATCCAATTAAAACTATTAGCTTACTTTTCCTGCTGTTGGCTGCGTAGATTATCACGCCATTCATTTAATGTTTTCTTCTGTGCCGGAGTTAAGACTCCTTCCATTTTTTTCTGTGAATTTATCATAATGTCTCGCAATTGATTCTGCTGTTTCTGGGTAAAGGTAGACTGGATGTCCGCAAAAACCTGACGCGCATTTTTACCCGCTTGCAAATCAGTTTTGATTTGTTCATGTTGCTGGGGTGTCAGAACATTTTGAATTTCGGTGCGAGTATTGGAGCGAATTTCATTAATTTCGCCAATTTGCTTCTTAGATAGCTTTAAGTCTGGGGGATTTTGAGGTTTGGCTTGAGAAACTCTTAGTGGTGCATTAGAGTTCACTTGGGCGTTTGCAGCTAAGGGAGTGATACTAAAAGCAATAGCGATCGCACCAGCGAAGAGGGATAATTTTTTAAGCTTCATTAATGCCTCGTGGATTTATCCTTTTTAATGTAACTATTATAGAAACTCATTGCCCTAAGCCCATGAGTATAATCTGGGTTAAATCAGATTCTCTACCATAGTTTTTCTAATTACCTTAGCAGAATTTTTGGATAAGTCACGCAACATCTGAAAAGAATAATAAGAAGGGAGTGTCGAATCCCTTTTATTCAAGGAACACAGCAGAATTAACTTTTTTAAGAAGAATATTTTCAGGAGAGTCGAATAAATTAGCTATCGCTTTTTTGACGATGGCTACGACGATTTTCACGCATTTGTTGAAACTGTTCTTTTTGTTCGTCGGTTAAAATTGCTTCAATTTGGCTTCTTTTTGATTCTCTAATTTTCTTAAGTTCTGCTTTTTGATCTTCGGTTAAATTTAAGGTGCGCCATA
>JBCCSG010000206.1:0-12887 GCA_039200565.1 Cyanobacteria bacterium P01_D01_bin.50
TCAAATAAAGGGTGCCATATCTAACTTATTGGTATTTACAATGCTATATAAATTCCCTACAAAAGTATCATTAGCAAAATCAAACTTATCTTCGAGATTCTCTCAAAATACTTCTGGCTTTACCTTAATCGAAGTATTAGTCGTAATAGCGATGGTAGGTGTTCTTTCAGCAATAGCCGCACCAAGTTGGCTCGGATTTGTCGCCAGACAGCGACTCAATAAAGTTAATGATACAGTTTTTGCAACGCTACAAGAAGCACAACGACAAGCTAAAAAGAATAAACGTGGTTACAGCGTTAGTTTCAGAAAAAATCAAGATAACACAAATATTATAGAATATGCTATTTATCCAACTAAAGACCTTGATGGAGAAGATATAGATTCTAATAAAATCAATCTTTGGAAGCCATTAGGCAGCGATTTAGGAATAGACCCAGAACAATTCTTAATCGGTACTAACTTGAAAGATAAAAACGAAGGGAATGGTGATAAAGTCACTAAAATAAAATCTACTTCTAGTACAAAAAACGTTACAGAAACAATTGCTTTTGAGTATACTGGTACTTTACCTAGAGATGCTGAAGTACCTTTAAAGATTGTATTAGCAACACCTAAGAATTCGGGAAGTAACCAACAGCAACCGAGCAATCTAAAGCGCTGCGTTATTGTAGAAACATTCATAGGAGGAATGCGAACCGCAAAAGATGAGGATTGTAATAAAAAGAACAGTACATGGTAATAAAAGCTGACAAAAATCAATAAAAATACTGAAGCAATAACTGCATCCAAAGAAGAAAATTAATACATTAGGTGCAGTTTTATATTTCTATTTTCATTTGAATTACCAATTCTATAATTAATATAATTTTCTCTAAAAAATTTCAAAAAAATCACTTTAAAATCAACATTTAAACAAACGCTATGACAGAGTGCATAAACTTTACCGTAGCTATCCCTACATACAACGGTGGAAGTAGATTACCTGAAGTTTTAAACAGACTACAAAATCAACTGCATATCGAAAATATTTCTTGGGAAATTATTGTAGTAGATAACAACAGTACCGATAATACGGCGGATATTGTTAAAAAATATCAAGAAAGCTGGCAACATCCTTTCTCTTTAAGGTACTGCTTTGAAGCAAAACAAGGGGCAGCATATGCCCGCGAAAGAGGAGTTGCTGAAGCCAAAGGTAAGTTTATCGGCTTTCTCGATGATGATAACTATCCCGTGTCAAACTGGGTTATCAAAGCTTATGAATTTGGTCAAAAATATCCCAAAGTCGGAGCGATCGCCAGTCAAATACACCCTAACTGGGAAATTGAACCACCAGAAAACTTTCAACGAATTGCACCATTTTTAGCAATCACTGAAAGAGGTAATATACCCTTACTCTATCAACCAAAAAGTAAATTATTACCCCCTTCAGCAGGAATAGTTATTCGTAAACAGGCTTGGTTAGAAACCGTACCCAATAAATTAGTTTTGACAGGTAGAATCAACGGTAATATGCTAACCGGTGAAGATACCGAAATGCTTTCTTACATTCAAAAATCAAACTGGGACATTTGGTATAATCCAGAAATGGAAATTTACCATCAAATTCCAAGCTGGCGATTACAAAAAGAATATTTATTTCCCTTTTTTAAAGGAATTGGATTAAGTCGCTGTGTGACCAGAATGGTCGATATAAAACCATATTTAAAGCCAGTGGCAATATTCGCTTATATGATAAATGACCTGCGAAAAATTTTATTTCATATATTTAAACACGGTAAAAAATTGAAAACTGATTTAGTTCCAGCTTGCGAAATGCAACTATTTATAAATAGCTTAATTAGTCCTTTTTATTTGTGGAAAAATGGCTATTTTAATAAAAAATATCAAGAATGAAATCAACCCCATTCATTAGCCCCATTTTTTAAGGTTAGGACTACAACTAAAAGATTTTTATACTCAGAACGGGCAAGTTTTGTAGATGTAGGTGATAATATTGAATCACCAGATATTTCTCAGTTATCAGGTATTAGTTAATTCCAACTATCCGTATCTACCAGTGTGGTGCATTTATCAAATAATTAAATGTTTAACAAACACCGGAATCATAATTCTAGTAGTGGCTTTACCCTGCTCGAAGTATTGGTAGCTATTGCGGCAATTGGTATACTAATTGCTTATTCTGCGCCTTCTTGGTTAGCTTTCATAAATACTCGTCGCCTCAATGATGCTTCCCAGAAGGTTTATCTTGCTTTACGTGACACGCAACGCCAAGCTCAAAAAACTAAAACCACTTGGCAATTTAGTCTTCGCGTCAAAGAAGATATTGTACAGTGGGCTGTTCATCCTGAAAGATTAAATCCAAATAACGCTATCTGGAATAGTTTGGATTCTAATGTAGTTTTGGACAAAGAAACTACTTTGCTTCTACGAAAATCAACTAATGTCAGACAAATTCAGTTTGATTATAAAGGCAGTATCAAAAAACCGCCTTTAGGAAGAATCACTTTATCTAGTAAATATGGCGGTAAAGCTAAACGGTGTGTGTATGTTTCTACAATTTTAGGAGCAATACGAACTGCAAAGGAACGCAGTCAAGCTAACAGAGGCGGCGATTATTGCTATTGAAACGATCTTTTAAGCAGAGCATTCCTTGCCGCAGATTGTATAAAATAAATTACTAATATTGTGGGGTGAGTATCCTTACTCCTAATTAAAACTGCTCGTGTCGTTCGGGTTACTAAAGCCGAGTCGTGCCACGCTGTTGCTTGCGTCGCCCGAAAGGCGATACAGGCGGAGCGTGGGTTGAGCGCGTGTCCATACCTTTATGTCGAAAGGCAGGAACTTAGGACATAATTACACCCCGACTTGAAAGTTCGGGGCTACCTTTCTCCCGCGTTATTTCAGGTGTCTATGTCACCCAAAATGGCTAAACAACATCTAATTATTTTCACCCGCTACCCCCAACCAGGTAAAACTAAAACCCGATTAATACCTGCTTTGGGAGTTGAAGGTGCTGCTAATCTCCAGCGCCAAATGACGGAATACACTTTATCTAAAGTTAAAAAATTGCAAGAATCGGTTGCAATATCTTTTGAAGTTAGGTTTACAGGTGGTGATTTACAACTGATGCAAAATTGGTTGGGAACAGAATTAAATTATCAACTTCAAGGAGAAGGGGATTTAGGAAAGCGCATGGAAAATTCTTTTTTGAGTGCCTTTTCGCGAGGTGCCCAAGAAGTAGTTATCATCGGTATTGATTGCCCTGGTGCCAATGTTAAAGTCTTGGCAGAAGCCTTTGAAAAAATCCAACATTGCGATTTATTACTAGGCCCAGCACTCGATGGCGGTTACTATCTAATTGGTTTAAAGCGTGTTATTGGAAAATTATTTACTAACATAGACTGGGGAACTGCCAAGGTATTACAACAAACTGTGGATATTGCTCAGCAACTGAAATTATCAATTGATTACTTACAAACTTTGGCTGATATAGATCGTGCAGAGGATTTATCAATTTGGCAAGAAATTAATTACAAGGAATAGAAGAGAACTGAAACTATTAAAATTAAAATTTTTAAGTTAGATTTCTTTAATACTTGTGCCCTCGTTTACCCTAAATTAGGTATTCTGGACCTTAAAATCCTCCTAACCCTTTAAAAAGGTGGCTCGCCTAAGTCGCCATTTTAAATTGTTAAGATCGCTTTCAAATTCTAAATCCTCCAGTTTCAATCAATCTTCTATTGCGATATTTTAGTATCTTACAATACGAAGATTTGCCCAAGACATCTGAAATCACCTTTGCTACTGTGGTGTAATCTCGAACATAAATGTTAAAATTTCCACCTGCATTGAACCTACTTGATTTATCAACAGTAGCTAGAGTATTGGCAACAATATTCAAGTAACTTTATGTAGGACGATCGCTGTAATTGAATTTGAGACTAAAACAAAAATGGTTAATCGTTTGGCTACTGTAAATACTTCCCGTACCTTGAAAGTGGTGGGGATAATCTTAATTTTGTCCTTTTTAGTTGACGTTTTAATACTTTCATTTCCCTTCCAACCAACTAATAGTGGATGGCAAATTCGGTTAGCAACGGCCCTTGTGGATCGAGGAATTGTGCCGATGGTGGGCTTGGGTATGCTATTCGCAGGACATTGGGTTGATAGTTTTGATGATTCGAGTCCCTCTGGTATTGATTTGAGATTTCCTACCCTAATCTTGTCAAGTATCTTAGGTTTGGTTTTCTTGCTAATTTTTCCGTTGCACCTCAACAACGTGCGGCAAACTAGCGATCGCGATATTGAAGAAATCACCGCAAGAGCTCAACAAGCAGAAAGTCAAGTACAAAATCAGCTATCGCAGGTGCAAGCAAGATTAAGTACCGATCAAGCAAAAGCTCAAATAGAAAAACAGAAAAGTCAAGTCAAAGCTCAGTTTAGCGAACTACTCAAAGATGATACTAGATACAAGCAAGCCTTAGAAAATCCCAATATTCCGCAACAGCAGAAAGATTTACTCAAACAATTCAAGGCCGATCCTAAAGCACTCGATAAGTTTATCGCCGAGCAAAGCAATCCACAGCAACTTGCAAATCAACGCTTAACTCAAATTCGCCAAAATAGAGAAGCTGCTGAAAAACGAGCCAAAGATTCAGCTTGGAAGTCTGGATTGCGAGTTGGTATGAGTAGCTTACTGCTTTCCATTGGCTACATAATTATCGGTTGGACTGGATTAAGAAGCAAAGGTGCAACCTCCGGCGGTGGCAAGCGTAAAGCTACCGCTCGTTAGGAAAGTAAAAGGGGACAAGGGAAAGAAAAGTTAGGAGTTAGAACTTACCAATTCCCTATTCCCTATTTTTAATATATTAATACTACAAAATATAATAATGATTACTATTTACATATTGACTTATAATGAAGAGCTAGATATTTCAGCTTGTATTGAGTCGGCGATGGTATCGGATGACATCATCGTAGTGGATTCGATGAGTAGTGATCGCACTGTGAAAATAGCCAGTAAATATCCAGTTCGTGTTGTCGAACACGCTTTTGAAAGTCATGGTAAGCAACGTACTTGGATGTTAGAAAATATATCCCCTAAGTATGACTGGGTATATATTCTTGAAGCAGACGAACGCATGACACCAGAATTGTTTGCTGAGTGTGTAGAAGCAACGAAAAACCCAGATTATATCGGTTATTACGCAGCCGAGCGGGTAATGTTCATGAATACTTGGATTCGTCGTAGCACCCAATATCCCCGTTACCAATTGCGTCTTTTCCGTCATGGTAAAGTATGGTTTTCAGACTACGGTCACACGGAAAGAGAAGTTTGTGAAGGAAATACCAGCTTTTTAAAAGAGACTTACCCCCATTACACTTGTAGCAAAGGCTTGAGTCGGTGGATTGACAAGCATAACCGTTATTCAAGTGATGAAGCCAGAGAAACCTTGTATCAATTAGAAGAAGGAGGAGTAAACTGGCGCGATTTATTATTTGGGAAAACAGAAGTAGAACGCCGTCGGGCCCTCAAAGACTTATCATTACGGGTACCAGGTAGGCCCTTAGTGCGGTTTTTTTATATGTATTTCTTCCTAGGTGGCTGTTTAGATGGACGTGCTGGATTCGCTTGGTGTACCTTACAAGCCTTCTATGAATACTTAATCATGCTCAAAGCCTGGGAAATAAAGCATATCCCCACACCCAGTTTGGAGACATTTGCTAGTCATCAGGAATCGGATACGCTCGATCTGCTTAACAGTCAATAAATAGGAAAATTGGAAAAGAGATGCGGGGACTCTCTTAGAAGGAATCGAATTCCAATTCCGGTGGTACCAACTCCTGAGTTCTAACTCCTCACTCCCATTTTCACCTTGTACCAAATTTAAGTGCTACATTTAATATAAATTAATATATTCAACTAACTTTTTTAGAATAGTCCACAGTTTTAATGGGGGAGTTTTTAGCAAAACAAAGCTAATGTAGAAGATATTTTACAGCCTTTGCGGAGGTTGCAAGCAGTATTGTGTAATGGGCGGTAATATTAATAATGTGCTGAAATACTTACAAAATTTCTTTACAAGTCTTAAAAATAAAAGTAAAGGAATAGGTTTACTTAGTCGCTTACAATGTCGTTTTTCAATTTGTCTGATGTACGTCTACAACCTGCATATTGGTTTAGCCTGACGGGCACCCATGAAAGTTTTTTTTGGGAGAAAAAAATTCTCATGAAAACCCTTAAAGAGGTGCATTTTTGGTAGTTGCAGCACTCAAAACAGCTTACATTAGCGGACAGTTATTCGGATATTTAGTTGAGATGCTGCTCAAATCTTGATTAATCGGTATTATTTCTTGACTCGATGATTTTGGCCCTTAACCCTTGACGCAGCGTTTTGAATAAATATAGGTTAAAGAGGTTCATCCGTCGGTTTTTCCTTTGAGATGTATCTCTAAACTAAAGGTATTAGCAATAAATTTATGATGCAAAGGCGGAATATAATTATCGGGTCTACAATAAGATCCCGAACTCCCCATTGTATTAATATTTTTGTATTGATAGTGTAGGCAAAATAAAAGCAATGGAGAATTCCATGCAGTTTGAAAAAGCGAAAATTCAAAGCAATTAGGCAAAACAAGCTGGTATGAATATCAATAACAGAAATTCCACTAGCCGTATTAAGGAGAATAAAGGCTTGGGTTACGAACGCTGGAAGCAAGACCTCAAAAATGACTTGATTGCTGGTTTATTAGTAGTAATTCCTTTAGCAACCACTATTTGGTTAACAGTTACTATTGCTATTTGGGTAATTGATTTTCTGACACAAATACCCAAACAGCTAAATCCTTTTGAAGGATTAAACCCTTTATTAACTAATGTTTTGAACTTCGTGGTTGGATTTACGGTTCCACTACTGAGTATTCTTTTAATTGGATTAATGGCCCGTAATATTGCAGGGCGATGGTTGCTTGATTTTGGAGAGCGATTATTGCAAGCAATTCCTTTAGCAGGACAAATTTATAAAACCCTCAAACAGCTTTTAGAAACGCTATTAAAAGATACTAATAATAAATTTCGCCGCGTAATTTTAGTAGAGTATCCACGACCAGGAATATGGGCGATCGGTTTTGTGACGGGTACTGTGAGCAGTGAGATTCAAGTTGAAATGCCCGAAGCCATGTTAAGCGTTTTTATTCCAACTACTCCCAATCCCACTACAGGATGGTACGCTGTAGTTCCCGAAACGGATGTAGTCAATCTATCAATGTCAGTAGAAGAGGCTTTCAAAATACTTATATCTGGTGGAATTGTTTCTCAAGGAACACCTTTACCTCCTTTAGAAATGGCTAAAGAACGAAAATTAGAAACATCGCGAGAAAAAAAGCGACAAGTAATCCCCCTTGAGGAAGCTTAATATTGATTCTTGCTTCATGATGCCCAGTTGCGTGGTATTTTGTGGAGCAGTGAAATTAATCGCCTTTGAGCACAACAATTGCGATACAAACAGGACAAGCCAGCTTTGTGGAGAAAAAGTTTTTCCTTATTTAGCTTAATTTTCCATTATTAATTATTTAGGTCGTAATAATTACGAATTAAACGGCGTTACGAATAAAATTGACTCCTCATCAAAAAAGCAAACACTGCTATGCAAGATCGTAAACCCCAACAAATAGCCCGGGAACTGGCACTATTAAGCCTTTCTCAGTTACCTGTAAATGCCAAAAAGTTAACAGAAGATCAACTCCCCAAACTTGTGCTTGCAGCAGTACGTACTCTCAGAGGGGAAGTGCAAGACAGTTTAGAAAATGCTTCTGGCGAACTACAGCGTAGTAACGATCGCCTCTTAACTAGCCAAACTCGCGCTGCGGATTTAAATACTTCTAGGACAATGCTTAAAGAAGCAATTGAATATACTCAGGTAGCAATTAATCTATTGGCTGCAACACTGGACTTTCCAGAATTGATTCAGTTAGCGAACCAAGATAAAGAAGTCCGGGAATATGCAATTAAACTTGTTAAAACGGTCACAATCGAACGTAAATTGATTGATGAAAAAATATCTGCCGCTTTAGTAGATTGGCGTGTGATGCGCCTAGCTCAAATCGACCGAGACATTCTTCGCATTGCTGTAGGAGAAATGGAATTACTCGATCTTCCTTCTAAAATAGCAATTAACGAAGCGGTAGAAATGGCCAAACGTTACAGCACAGAGGAAGGGCATCGATTTATCAATGGTGTTTTACGCAAAGTCACCGAACAAAAGCAGACAGTATAAATTACAGGTTAAAAGTTAGGAGTTAGGAGTTAGGAGTTAGGAGTTAGGAGTTAGGAGTTAGGAGTTAAGAACAATTCATTTTACCCCTATTTTTTCTCTTAATATGGTTCCACTTTCCCTTTTTAGCTCACTTATCCTTAATAATTAATTATTCAAAGTTATTTAAGAACTGACGTTACTAGCTACAATGGTTTTTAATTGGTTCCGCCGTCAAAACAATAAGTCTTCTGATACCTCTTCCGAACAGAAGCAGGAACAAACTGCTGTTGAAAAGGAAGCAAGTACAAAATCAACCGAAACCCCAACTTCAGAATCTCCACCGACTGAGGCGACAGATTTATTAGCTTTTGCAAAAGCTGCTTACAAAAATATTCAAGATAAGCAACAAACAACTGAGTTAACTGAGCAATCTACATCTGAAGCTAATGTTGAGGAAGTTTCAGAATCTCCTCACGAAGTAACTGAAATAAATACCCAAGCTGAGGAAGTAACGGAATCTCCCGAAGAAGTAACTGAAGTACCTATCCAAGCAGAGGAAGTAACAGAATCTCCCCAAACTGAAAAAGTTGTAGAAGAAAATATACAACCGCAAAAGCCAGAAACTACATCAGAAACTACATCTGAATCTGAGGCTACACAGGAAGATGAAATATCAGAAGTAGAAACAGAAGAAACAACATCCCTTTCTACTAGTGAAGAGAATGTAGCAGAAACAACAGCGCCCTTATCTTTCTTGGAAAGAGCAAGAGCAGAACGAGAAGCTAAACAGGAAAGACTTGTAGCCAGTGCTATAGAAGTTCCAGAAACTCCGGAGGTAGAACAGCCTTTATCGGTAGTATCGGGTGACACTAATGAAGAAGTAGTCGAAGAAATACCCGAACTAGCATTTGATGAAGGATTTTTATGGTCAACAGAAGTACTAGCAGCACAAGGTAGACGCGCAGAAGATGTTTCCATCGAAGAAATTACTTGGCTTAAAAAATTACGACAAGGTTTAGACAAAACTCGTCGTAATATAGTTAACCAACTTAAAGCAATTGTTGGAAAAGGACCACTTAATGCGGATGCGGTAGACGAAATCGAGGCTTTGTTGCTACAAGCCGATGTTGGAGTGGAAGCTACAGATTACATTATTAATTCTTTACAAGAAAAATTGCGTCAAGAAGCTTTACCACCTGAAGAAGGAATAGCTTATCTCAAAAAAATTCTGCGGGATATATTGGATAAGCCACTCAAAGAATCGGAGAAAATTTCATTTACTCCAGAAAAAGAAAGTTTGAATATTTGGTTAATTACTGGAGTTAATGGCGCTGGTAAAACTACTACTATCGGTAAAGTAGCTCATTTAGCGAATAAATCTGGTTATAAATGCTTAATTGGTGCAGCAGATACCTTCCGCGCCGCAGCCGTACAACAGGTAAAAGTTTGGGGCGAAAGAAGTGGCGTTGAAGTAATTGCAAATCCAGGGAAAAATACAGATCCAGCAGCAGTTGTGTTTGATGCGATCGCCGCAGCCGAGTCGCGAGAAACTGAGTTATTACTAGTAGATACCGCAGGTAGATTACAAAATAAGAAGAACTTAATGGAGGAATTAAGTAAAATCCGGCGAATTATTAATAAAAAAGCTCCTGATGCCAAAGTAGAATCACTGTTGGTTCTAGACGCTACATTAGGTCAAAATGGATTGCGGCAAGCGGAAGTTTTTTCGCAAGCTGCCGAACTTAGTGGCGTAGTTTTAACCAAGCTAGATGGAACTGCCAAAGGAGGAGTTGCTCTTGCGGTAGTACAACAGCTAGGTTTACCTATTCGCTTTATCGGCGCTGGTGAAGGTATTGAAGATTTGCGTCCTTTCTCTAGCTACGAATTTGTGGAAGCGTTGCTCAGCGGTTAAACAACTGGAAATGACCTGTTGTCGCAAAGCTATATAGAGCAATAATCTAGACGGAGACTTTACGCAGGAAAGAAAATCCAAAAAGCGTGAGTTTCCGTAAAAGTGCCATGTGGATATGTCCTAGAATTTTCCCTTCATGCAGGCGCGACTATTGGGAGTTACCCTGTGAATATGTTATCTTCTGCTCAGTCGTTAAGTGGAAGATATTTACACAGCAAACATATAGAGAAACTTGCAGGGTTAGGGCTATGCTTGTTAACCATACATACAAACATATTATTAGAAGGATATAAAAGTAAAAAAATACGATCGTAAAAAAAATATTTTGACTTAGTTTTAAATTAAGGGTCTTGGGGTATACTTTCCCTAGATTTGATACATAAATTTGTTATTTTCTGCAATACTCTTAATAACATCTCAATTGATTGATTTTCCAAAAACGGAAATTACTATCAAATATTTAACCCCTTAGGGCTACTCACCCCTGTATGTTATCAATCAAAAGTAGTAAGAAAAAAAACTGTAAAAACAACTCCTAGTTCACAAGTATATTTTTTATGTCCGAAGGTATATGATTTGATAATCAAGTTATGAAAAGATTAAAGGCTTGCGATGAGATAGGAATATTCCGACTAGGAGACAAATTGGTATTTGACTCCAAACTCTTGCAAGTAAGAAATCTATACAAATTAACAAAACAAATCAGACAAGAAAATAGTTATAAAATTTACTCTAATTGTCTTTCTACTCTTGCTAAACTTATAAACCTTATCTCAATATGGTTTAACAATTCGCTCATCTTGTTTGATTTATCAATCATCTGAATTTAGTCAATTATAAAGACCAATATAATACAATTACCTGTGTCTCAACTGCCTTCCCAACCAGCTGATAGTAATAGTAGTGCCCCAACAGATGTCACTCCAGTAGTGGCACTCAAAGAACTTGTGGCACGGTTACATCGGGAGCAGAACAAAATCCAAGATTTACTTTCATCTCTAGGATTTGCTCTCAGAAGTTTCAATAACTTAAACCAGTTTTTGGAACTAATACCGCTGATGGCAACAAGGGTAACAGATGCCGATGGAAGCGCCTTGTTTCTTTACAAACCTAACGGTCAAGTTAGATTAGAACAACTACATTGGCAAGATAGCCGCCAGCGCAAAAATATACGTAAGGCTTTAGAAGCAGCTAGCAGTCAAATTTCCCTGCCAACAAATGCGACACCACTAGCTACTACTACCGGTATGTTAGATGCTCAGATGCATCGTTGTTTAGGACCAGATATGCAAGCCTTCGGTACTACTATTCTGGTTAAACACAAGGAACGTGGATGGCTATACGTTTTAAGTAGAGATCCCGAATATACCTGGACGGAAACAAGACAAAAGTTAGTACGTCTAGTAGCCGATCAAACCGCAGTTGCAATTGAAAATGATGAATTAGGTGTAGAATTACGTAAAAAAGAACGGCTCGATCAGGAATTGGAAATTGGTGCAGAAATTCAACGGCGACTTTTGCCACGTCAGTGTCCAAACATTCCAGGTGTAGCTTTAGCCGCACGCTGTAAACCAGCAAATCATGTAGGGGGAGATTATTACGATTTTATCCCCACAAACCATAATTTGATGATTAAAGCAAGCGACCATAATCATGTCCAAGCCAATCGTTGGGCTATGGTAATCGGAGATGTTATGGGTAAAGGCGTGCCTGCAGGTTTAATAATGACGATGATGCGAGGAATGTTGCGGGGGGAAGTGCTGCACTTGAATTCTCCAGCGCGAATTCTGCAAAACTTGAATCGAGTCATGTATGCAGATTTGGACAATTCCAGTCGCTTTATTACTTTATTCTATTCTGAATACGATCCGCAAAAACGACTTTTATCCTACAGTAATGCTGCACACAATCCGCCTTTATGGTGGCGTGCTGCAACAAAAACTGTTAGCCGATTGGATACTAACGGAATGCTCATCGGTTTGGAAGCCAACAGTCAGTATGAGAATGGTCAGATATGCTTAGAACCAGGGGATACAATAATTTATTTCACTGATGGCTTGACTGATGCCGCTTCTCCTTCTGGAGAGCGTTTTGATGAAGAAAATCTAATTATTGCTTTTAATAATGCTTGCAGGCATTACAAAGAACCACAAGAAATACTTGATTGTTTATTTAATCAAATTCAGCAATTCATTGGTGCAGATAGGCAAAACAACGATGATATGACATTGGTTGTTTTACAAGCACGATGAAAATTACTATATTTATTAGATAGTTTTTAGTAGATAGTTGATAAATTAGGTGACTGGTAAAAATAGCATTTTCTTTCTTTGGGGAACTAACAATTAACAATTAATTGACCAAAAATCATAGGTAACCTAGATCCCTAAATCATAAGCTAATGTGCAGCCCAATCATATAACGCTAAAAAGTGAAGGTGTTGTAGTGCGTTCGCGTTAATAAAGCCGAGTCGTGCCGCGAGTAAGGCTTGCGTCGCCCGAAGGGCGATACACGCGGAGCGTGGGTTGAGCGCGTGTCCGTCGTACCTTTATGTCGTCGCGGAGGGACTTAGGACATATATCTTACTCGCTAGTATTATACAAATTAAGTGTGTAACAGTTTTTATCTACGTTAATTCACAGTATAAAAATTTTGATCCCTTAACAGCAAGTATAAACTTGTTTGTCTACTCGTTCAGTATTAAACCAAAACCACATTAA
>JBCCSG010000207.1:0-12800 GCA_039200565.1 Cyanobacteria bacterium P01_D01_bin.50
AATTGCTTGTTGAATATCTTCGGGTGTGGGAGCTTCAGGAAAGGTGACACCCAAATTTTGTAAAAGTTTTTGGGCAATGGTAATGGCTTCGGTAAATTTATTCTGGGAGACACTTGATTGAATTTTAATTCGGTAAACATTCACCTTTTCTAGAAATGAGTTTGCATGGGCGATGACTGTTTCAATAAATTGTTCCATTGCCTCAAAGTCACCGGAAAGCGAAGCTAATTCAGCCCCATTCTCATGAAACTCTAGACTCATTTCATATTGCCGCTGCCAAGCATTTTCTCCCAGCAAAGATAATCCCGTGTTGGCATACTCCCGCCCTGCTTGATAAGCGGTAGCGACTCTAGCTCTGCGAGCAGCAATGAGATTCAGTTGGGCTAATTCGTCGCGCTCGGTTTGTTCGCTAATTAAAGTAGTTCCATAGTTTAATTGATTAACTAGTTCAAAAATACTGTCTTCTCTAGCTTCTGGGGGTATCTTTTGCAGCAGCAGTTGTCCGATATGATAATGAGTCCTTTGTTTTTGCTCTTCGGGGATTAAAGAATAAGCTGCTTGTTGCACTCTATCATGCAAAAAGCGATACTCCACATTTTCAATATTGCGAGTAAAATTACTATTGTTAACCGATCGTTCATCATCACTAACAAAAAACTTATACACCTCACTTTGGGGCAGAATTAATCCTTCTTGTAAGGCTTTCCACAAAGCATTCGCCGCATCAGCTTCTGATTTTTCTGATACAATTGCCAAGGTTGATAAGTCAAATTTATTACTAATACAAGCAGCCAACTTCAAAATATCCTGAGTTGCTGTAGGAAGTTTCTGCAACTGAGTTGTCATCAATTCGACAACATCCGAAGTGAGGGTAGAGTCGCGAACTTTGGTAATATCACATTGCCAAGATGAAAGGTGAGTCGAGGATTGAGCGGTGTCAAAGTAAATCAACCCATCTTGATGCAATGCTTTGAGAAACTGAGTTGCAAAAAACGGGTTTCCTTGGGTTTTTTGATGGACAATATCAGTTAATGGCTGTGCTATTTGTGTGGAACAGGAAAGGGTATCGGCGACTAGTTGAGTTAAACTCGCTTTGCTCAAGGGTTTTAGGGTAATTTGATTAATTACTGCCCCAGTTTTGGAAACATCGTCTAACATCAACATCAACGGATGAGACGAAGATACTTCGTTATCGCGGTAAGCACCAATCGTTAATAAATAACCTGTTTGCGACTCACCCATGAGCAACTGCATCAATTTCAAAGATGCCGCATCTGCCCACTGTAAATCATCTAAAAAGATGACTAAAGGATGTTCTTTGGTGGTAAAAACTTGGATAAATTTCTGAAATAATAAATTAAAGCGATTCTGTGCCGCAGTACCCGATAATTCCACTGCAGGTGGTTGTTTGCCGATAATTTGCTCTAATTCCGGAATAACATCGATAATTACTTGTGCGCTATTTCCTAGAGCCTGTAGAATATTTGTTTTCCAATTTGACAATTGAGTATCACTTTCACTCAATAATTGCCCCATCAAATTCCGAAATGCTTGCACAAAAGCTGAAAAAGGAATATTACGGTTAAATTGGTCAAATTTACCTTTGATGAAATAACCACGTTGTTTGACTATAGGTTTGTGAATTTCATTCACTACCGCAGTTTTGCCAACACCAGAAAAACCAGCCACTAACATTAATTCGCTGCCCTCAGTGGAGTTATTTTCGATCCCAGCAACTCGGTTAAATGCTTCTAATAGTGTTTTAATCTCAGTTTCTCTACCATAAAGTTTTTCGGAGATCAGAAATTGGCTGCAAATATCGAGCTTACCAATTTCAAAAGATGCAATTTTTCCAGTATTTTTGATTTTCGCTAAACAAATTTCTAAATCGTGCTTTAACCCCAAGGCACTTTGATATCTATCTTCGGCATTTTTTGCCATCAACTTCACAACGATATCACCAATAATCTTGGGAATCCCTTGATTCTTACCCAAAAATCGAGGCTTTTTAGCCAAATGACAATGTACCAACTCCATCGGCTCGTTAGAGATAAATGGTAATTGCCCGGTGAGTAATTCATAAAATGTTACTCCCAGAGAATAATAATCACTGCGGTAGTCAATTCCTCGATTCATTCTTCCAGTTTGCTCCGGGGAAATATAAGGGAGGCTTCCTTCTAAACAATTAGGATTTTTGATTTCTTGGATTTCTTGGGTAAGTAATGAAGCGATACTAAAATCAATCACTTTAACTTGTTTTGTTTCTGGATTAATCAGGATATTCGCGGGTTTTATATCTTTGTGGATAACGCGGTTTTGGTAGAGATAGTGGAGGATATCGGTAATTTGTAACAGAATTGATAGCAATTCCTGTAGAAACGTTGCTCTTACGCTTAGCTCCCCAAAGGCAGTTGAGCCCCAACCGTGGTAGCCTTCATCCCTAAAAATATCTAGAGAGCCACGCCAATCATCGGCTTTCATAATATATTCACCTAGCGAAACCCCACCAAAATCTTCCATAACCAAGGCATAACTGTTACGGTAAGGTTCGAGAGCATAGGGACGAATGATTCCCGGAAAATCTAAGTTTTTAGCAATCGTATATTGATTGCGAAATAGCAAAAGTTCCCTAAAGCTGGGATATTCTTGCTGCAACAGTTTAACCACCACTGGACGTAATTCCTTCCCCGATATCTCCTGTAAAGCCCGATATACAACCGTTCTGGAACCACGATAAAGTTCTTCCATTAGACGGTAGCCAGGAAGAGTGATGGTTAAATCTGTTGCGAACATATTAATTAATTTTGATTTTAAAAATGAGTTCTATTAATCAATATGCCCATTTTATGAAAGTAAATAACAAGTTAAGACTATGTACGTTTAATTACTTAACTATAAGTATTTATCTGGATTTCATTTCAGATACGTATACATATAAATACTTATTAAAGCGTATAAAATTTTAAAAAAATACTGAAAAACAAATTTTGAAAAATAAGCTGTATTCCTGAATATTTTCCAAAAAAACACCGTTTTCAATTAGTTTTTTTAAATTAGTATAGGGAATATCATCAGATATACTAAACTATTTTGCTTCTTAAAATCAGCCAATTATTCCGATTTCGGCTTTGCGTACGCCGAATTGATCGAAAAAAGCAGGAGAAATTTTTAGCCGGTAATCTTAGATCGAGAAAGGAGTAACAACTAACCCGACAGTTATGATTTTTTGAAGTTATATCCCCAGATACTTGACAGAAACCCATAGGATTATTTTGGAAGAAAAAAATTCCTATGGGAACCCTTGACACAAAGAAATTTCTATGAAAATAATCAAAAATACTGATATTCTATTTAATTAGAAAAAAAATAACAACTATTATTTTTGCAAATATTTTAATATTTGATGAAATTTGATAACAATATTACTGTTTTATATTTTGAAGATGGTCAAATTTGACGGGTACCCAATATATTTTTTCTCCTAAAAAAAATATATTGGGAGCCCTTGACAAGAAATTCGGCGTTGCTGTTAGCCATATAAAAATATGAATTCTTGATTTCATGTAGCTTAAGACATCGGGTTTTTTGTACTACAAAGTGTAGTACAAAAAAAACATAAGAAATTGCAGCAACACGATAAATTTTTTGAGGATGTTGGATGGGGAATTAATTTTTCTGTGCTAAATATTTCGTCGCAATGCCAGTATTGTAATATCGTCAAATTGTTCGGCATTGCTAGTATGCTCTTGTATGGATGTAGTGATTTTATCTAATAGAAGTTGAGCAGAATTTATCGGTTGTTCTAAAAGAGAAATAAGTCTTTTATCAGTGAAGAATTTACCATTAGAATCGCGAGCCTCAGTAACACCATCGGTATAACCAATCAGAATATCTCCTGGTTGTAAGTAAATTTGACACATGGGAAAATTCATCGAAGGTAGCATACCCACAGCGGGTGCAGTTGATTCAAGATGCTGTTTTACTTTACCATCACCAGAAATAATAAATAGCGGTTCATGTCCGCCATTAATATATGTTAAAAGTCCTGTAGTGGGTTCTAATACTCCAAAAAATAAAGTGGCAAACATACCCAGTTCGCCGTGAAAATTAGCGACATATTCATTAGTTAAAGAAACAGCTTGCAATGCATTAAGATGAGCTAAGTTTATTAATGGTGATTCACCAATCCAGCCTGATTGAGGTAAGTTTTTTTCTAAAATATGTGAAGCTTTTCCTCGCAGTTTGATTTGAGTAGAAAAAATACGAATTAAGCTACGAAAGAGAGCCATAAAAAGTGCTGCTCCCACACCTTTATCACATACATCAGCAATGACAAATCCGACGCTATCATTACTCAGTTCAAATATATCGTAAAAATCTCCAGCTACTTGTCGAGCAGGTTTGAAAAAAGAGGCGATTTCCCATCCAAATTGTTCGGAAAAGCTTTTAAAAATCTCCTCTGGAGGCAAAAAATTAAGCTGCATTTGTCGCCCTTTTTCTAATTCGCTATTAAGGGCTTGTGAATAATTTTCAACTTCTGTTAAACTCACTTGTAAAGCAGCTTCGGCACGTTTTCGTTGCTCATAAGCCTTACTAATTTGATGATACATAGTATCAAAGGCTGTAATTACGTCACCTAACTCATCTTTACGTTTTATCAAAGCCGAACCAAAATCGGGTGTTGGTTTATCTTGACTAATTGCTTCACCCGCTTTTATTAAATCATTTCTCAAGCAAAGAATAGGACGAATTACAATTGGTTCTAATGCAATCCATACACCAAATGTAACAAATATTGAAATCAGTACGACTAAACCAGCAATTCGTAAAATATAAGCGTTTAATTCTGGTTGTAGTGAAGAAATATCATGACGAATAATTAAGAAAGTATTTCTTCCCATTTGTTCTGGCATCCAAGCTGCATCATATCTGGAACCATCTTGATTGCGAAAAGTTTTCTTGGGATTGCGTTTGATATCTGAAACTGAAAGTTCTGGTTTCTCTCCAAAACTTCCAATCAATTTGCCTTCAGAAGTATAAAATGAACCTCCAACAATTACATGTTTGAGTTTCTTAGTTAACTGAATTTTTTTTAGTTTAACTAAATTAGATAACTGTTGATAAATTTCTTCATCTGTTTCTTCTGTGACACCAGGTGAAGTAATTTCTGTTAATACAGAAACTTTTCCTTCTGTTACTTCTTCTATTTGATTCAAAAGCTCGTTTTTTCTTCTATTAATTGAGGGAATCAGAATAATTACTTCAATGATAAAAATGCTGATGAAAGCGACAGATACAACAAGTAATGACAGACGAGATTTTCTGAGTTTGAATAATCTTAATGACATGAAATATTATTTTATTTATAGCTAATACAACTCTTTTTAATTTATTAGCTTATACAAAATTTTTCAATAAGTAGGTCGGCGTTGAAAATAGTAATTAGAAATAGTGAATGGTGAATAGTGAGTAGAAACAAGGCTTTGAGTTAAATTTAGATTCTGTAATATATTTTGGTTTATTTGTGCCGACTTACTTATATTTTTTGATCCGATTAAAATATAACTATAGTTATCAACAATAATTATTTAAAAAAATAGAACTTTAGCTTAAATTTACTACAAAAATATTGCGATTAACATTTCCCAGACGTTCGTAAATATATTTATCAACTCCATTAATTGCTAAATATACTCCTAAACCACCAATATGTCGTTCCCCCAGAGGTTTGTATAAATCCAGAGGTTGTTCTTGTTGTGTTGCGTCATATTCTGCTCCCGTGTCTTCGAGATAAATACTTAACGCTTTCTCGTTCAATTCTGCTTGACATACTATATCTCCTTGAATTCCTGCTTCTTCATAACCATGAATAACAATATTAGTTGCAATTTCATCCACGGCTAAACGTAATTTATAAGTAGCTTTTTTATCTAAATTAGCTTTTTTGGCTGCTGTAATTATATAGCTAGATAATTTTTCTAAAGATTCCAGTTCGCCAGATACTCTTAAAGAATTCATTGAGGTTCGAGATTTGAGATTGCCGATCGAAATGTATTCAGATCAAAACTAAATTAATTACAATTTTATAATTAATCTAGCTATTTTTAATTATTTATCAAGTATTTAGTTAATTTTCTATCTTTGCAGCATCATAGTCTTCCATGATTGCTACACTATGATGAAAACCTGTTTTCTTGATAGTATCCATCACCATTTCTTGGGGACTAATGACATAAATATCAACATTCGTACCCATTTTTTGTTTGGCAAAAATTAGAACTCGTAAACCAGCACTAGCCATATATTCCAAGTCTTTCATCATCAGAACTAGACGTTGGGGATTGATTGCAGCAGCTTTCTCAACCTCTGTCTTAAATGTTGATGCTGTAGAAGCATTTAGTTCACCAGATAAAGTGATTTTTGCAATCTTTTCTGTTGTTTCCAATAGTGCCTTAAATTCCATAGTTTTCTCTCCTATTAGTTGTTAGTTGTTAGTGATAATCATCTATTTGCCTACAAGAATTACTAGCGATCGCGAACCTACTATAATTTCCTGCTGGTTTTCAATTTTTGGTTCGCATCCCGGTTCCCAACTATCTTCTGGAGGCGTAACTCCAGTATTAACAAATACGTGCCAGTGAATAGATGGGGGTAAACTAGGAATCTCAAAGCTATGTGTTTCCCAGTGCATATTCATCGCTACATAAATGTAATCATCCTCCGATATATCCGAGGCTTGTTTACCGCAAAGCATAAAGGCTAAGGTTCGACTATAATCCGTAAAGTCTGGATTCCATGCTCGGATACCGTGCCAGCTAATTTCTGGATAACCGCTACCATGATTATCTTGATTCAAGAAATAGCGGTTTCTCAAAATTGGGTGAGCTTTACGAAAAGCAATGCACCTTTTGGCAAATTCAAATAAGTCTGAATTATCTTTCAACAGCGTCCAATTTAGCCAATTAAGTTCGTTATCGTGACAATAGGTATTGTTGTTACCGCCTTTAGAGCGTCCGATTTCATCACCCATTAATAACATAGGTACGCCCTGACTAACCATTAAAATCGCCAATGCATTGCGGATTTGTCGCTGTCGTAAGTTATTTATCGAGGGATTTTCAGTCCATCCCTCTGCGCCACAATTCCAACTATCGTTATCCTTTTCGCCATCATTATTATTCTCGCCATTGGCTTCGTTATGCTTATGGTTATAAGAAACTAAGTCAGCTAGAGTAAAACCATCATGAGCAGTAATAAAATTAATTGATGTCGAAGGAGTACGACAGGATGCTGCATACAAGTCTGGCGAACCTTGCAATCGTAGTGCCATGTCTTTTACATTGCCATCACCCTTGATGAATTTACGCGTACTATCGCGATATTTTCCATTCCATTCTGCCCAACGTCCATAATTAGGAAATGAACCGACTTGATACAATCCGCCAGCATCCCAAGCTTCAGCAATCAACTTACATTTTGCCAAAATTGGATCGAAAGCTAAAGACTCTAACAAGGGTGGATTTGATAAAGGAGCACCCCAAGGATCTCTTCCCAGAATAGAAGCAAGGTCAAATCGGAAACCATCGATATGGTATTCACTTACCCAGTAACGCAGACAATCTACGACCAGATTCCTGACAATCGGGTTATTGCAATTAAGAGTATTTCCGCAGCCACTAAAGTTATAATAATAACCTTCAGGTGTCAGCATATAATAAGTCTGATTATCAATTCCCCGGAAGGAAATGTAATTGCCCTGTTCGTTTCCTTCAGCGGTATGATTAAAGACTACATCTAAAATTATCTCTATACCATTTTGATGCAATGCTTTGACTAGGGTTTTTAATTCATCTGCTTGCATCCCAAATTTACCTGTAGCAGCATAACCCGCTTTAGGAGCAAAAAAGCCTACTGTACTGTAACCCCAATAATTTAATAACATCTCTCCCGTTTGTGGGTTAGGGCGAGAATTTTCAAATTCATCAAACTCGAATATTGGCATTAATTCTACAGCATTAATACCTAATTCTTTGAGGTAAGGAATTTTTTCGCGGATTCCTGCAAATGTTCCTGGATGTTTAACAGTAGAAGAAGGATGTTTTGTAAAACTACGAGCGTGCATTTCGTAGATAATTAAATCTGACGAAGGGATTTCTAAAAGACAATCGTCTTCCCAATCAAAATCTTCAAATGTTATTTTAGCACGATGTTGATAAACATCATTCCAATCAGGTTTTACACCCCAAATATCCCTACCTCCAATAATTTTTGCATAGGGATCTAAGAGTATTTTACTATTATCAAACCAATGACCTTGTCCAAAATTATTTGGTCCATCCATCCGGTAGCCGTATTCAATATTTTCATAGTCTAAATCAAATACAACCATGGAATATACATTACCAATACGAAACTCTTTAGGGAAAGGAATTTCTACCATAGGTTCTGAGGCATGTTTCTCAAATAATACTAAGGTACAAGAGGTTGCATGACGAGAAAATATTGAAAAATTTACACCTCCCGGTACTAAAGTAGCACCAAAAGGAAACGGCTTTCCACAACGTAATTTAAAATTATCTTTACTGTGGGTTGGATGAATATCAATTCTGTCTATCAACATTAGTTATAAGAAAGATAATGTAAGTAGGTTGGTGTTGAAAATAGTGAGTAGTTAGTAGTGAGTAGTGAATGGTGAGTAGTGAATAGTGAATGGTGAGTAGTGAATGGTGAGTAGTGAATGGTGAGTAGTGAATGGTGAATGGTGAGTAGTGAATGGTGAGTAGTGAATGGTGAGTAGTGAGTAGTTAGTAGTGAGTAGTTAGTAGTGAGTAGTGAGTAGTGAATAGTGAGTAGTGAGTAGTGAATAGTGAGTAGGAACAAGGCTTTTAACTAAATTTATATTCTTTAATATAGTTTAGTTTATTGGTGCAAACTTAGTTATGTGAAAGATTAAAGGTAAAAGGTTAAAAGTAAAATAAATATTAACTCTTAATTGCAAACTTCTAACTCCTACTAACTACTAACCATCAACCACTAACCACTTATTATTTTTCAATTAATAATTCCAAACCTGTAACAGCATTTTCAGAATGTTTAAAAAAATCAAGAAATCCAGTTATTGTCATAGTGTCTTTTATTTCTTCTGAAAGACCAACTAAAACTAGTTTTCCATTTTTCGCTGTTACTTGTCGATAAGAAGATAGCAACATGCGTAAACCAGCGCTAGACATATAAGAGACTTCCGATAAATCTATTATGATTTTACTGTTTGATTCAAGTAATGGAAAGATTTCTTGTTGAATTTTAGGTGCTGTTCTTGAATCTACATCATTATCTGCTATTTCTATAATACTTACACCTGCAACTTCTTTAGTATTGATAGTCATTCGGTATTAGTTGTTAGTTGTTATTTGCTAGTGGTTAGTTGTCGATCCATATTAGATATTGATATTGTTCCTCTGACGGGAAAGTTATTCTTTGTAACGTATTTAATCCCTGAAATTAAATCGTTTAAAGGAGGACGAGCAAAAGGTAAATTATTCACTCCAGCGAAGAATAAAGTTCTGTCTTCTTTCACTAAGAAAATACCCGGTTCGTTAAACAAAGCTGGTTCGCTTGAAAAAGCTGCTTTAGAAATATAAAGTCCCCAACGCTCCATGGACTCAACTGCATGATTATATCCGATTGTAAGGTCTTTTATGCCCCAACTCGCTTTTGTCATTTTTGCCTTTTCTTCAGTGTCACCGCTAATGGCAATAACATCTACATTAAGTTGAGCAAATTCGCCAATTTTTTTATCCAGTTCTCCAATATAATTTCTACAAATTGGACAATGTAAACCGCGATAAAAAACTACCATTTTCAAGTTTGGAAAAGTATCCTCGTCAAGTTTCCAAAGTTTACCATTGAGGATATTTACTTCTAATTTGGGAACTTTTTCCCCCGGCATCAGTTTATTAGTCATTCCAATTTTGGATTTTGGATTTTAGATTTTGGATTATTAGTCTTACTAGATGAACAATTTCTTATTAAAAGCTTTGGCTTTATCAATTACTTTGGTGCAATCTTCACTTTGACTTTTACCCTTTCTTTTGTATCAGGTAATTTAACAGTTAATTTATCGGCATCAAAATTACTATAGCGATCGCCGTCTATTTCCACTCCAGCAATTTTGATACTACCTGCTGGCAATATATCAGGAGAAACGTGCATGATATCATCGGGAAATCCTGATGGCATCGGTTTAAAGTAAAAGTCCATCGGCTGCTTGTTAATTAATAAATTTGTATAAACCGCTGCCAAATAGCACAACTCTGTGGAATGATATCCACTCATGGCATGACTTCCTTTACCCCGTTCGTTTCCGCTGGCGAGGAAGGGAATACCATTAGCAAGGACGTTGTAATAAACACCGCCATCTTCAGTATCCAAAAACCAAGCATTATAAAAAGCTGCTGCTTCCCTTGCCAAACGCTGATACTCATCTTTTCCAAGAATACCACTTAGAATTAAGTATGCGAGTATACACTGTTCCTGCTGCCACCAAGCTTTGCGATCGTGCCATACAAAGCGATGAACTTTTTGATCTTTGTCTAAAATACGTTCCACAACATCGTACCAACCACCTCGTTGTAAGTCGCTGCCGAATGTGGGCATAATTTCAGCAATCTTTGTTGCTAAATCGACGTATTCCCCTTTTGATTTCAGGGAAGACATTCGCATTAAGTTCCAGGCTATTTTCAGGTTATGACCGACTACAGCGCGATTTTGCTGCCATCCCCAGGTGGTATCATGGGACCAATCTGCAAAAAAGCGTTCTTGTACAAAGGGGCTGTTTTCGTAATCGGGAAAACGTTTGACGATAGTGTCGAAGGTGTACTCCAACATATCAGCATATTCCTGTTTTCCAGTCGCTAACCACAGGTTAATTAAATAGGCTGGAGCATGATCGCCGACAGAGTTCCAATTCTTAGTTCCCTTATTCCTCCCTAGAGAATCGCTTAAAGGATCGAGGGTTACCGGATCGAGATGAGAAAAATAACCGCCATGTTCGCCTTTGTCAAGAAAGAAATCATTAAAAAGCTTGATGGTAAGTTCAGTATCCTGCATAATCCGCGGATCGCCAGTTACGCGGTAGGTTTGAACGGGGCCAGCTAAAGCATAGATTTGTTCGTAAGCAGGAATTGCATCATAATCATCACCAAATTCGGAAGCAAAGATTTTGTGCTCTCGTTCACCCTGTACATCAATTCCGTGATACCAATAAACGATACCCTCATCTAAATCTAGGAACCGCATATGTTCCCGTAGATATTCAGTTCCCTTTTCAGCGGCTTCTAGAAATTTATCTTCCCCAGTCAACATATAGGAAGTAGCAAAGCCATATACTAAACGAGAAATAGTATCTGTTTCTTGACGGAAATTAACGGTTGACTTCACCCCAGATAAACTGATTGAAGTGCGATAATTACGGTAATTAATTTGCTCATCTCCAAACTGAGCTTTTAAGTAAAAATTAGCAAGAGAATGAACTTGATCCACCCACCAATTTTGTTTTTCAAAAATGTAATTATCTTTTTGACGGCCAACAAAAACTATTGATTTAGCATCAAAAGAAGAGCTATCGGGATAAAAGACTCCATATGCGAACAAATAGCGTCCAGATTCAGACAACATTGCTCGCATTGAACCTGTAGCATCTGGGTAACCTTCATCCAAGTTTTGCAGCAATTTTGCATAACTCATTGGACTCAAATTACAATCAAATTCTCTACCATCGGATGTTTTTAAACCAAAACAATCCTGTTTTTCGTCAAAGTAAGTAACGTATCCAGCAATTAAATCGGAAAATGTAAAATCTAAAGAAGTACCCATATTATTATTAATTCCTAACTCCTAAAAAAGATAAAAGGGTCATGATACTATCATGGTGCTGCTATTAGAATGGTGCGTTACGGCATTATCAAAAATTTAACCTCAAATAGTACATATTCAAGCCGTAACAGCACCCTACAAGTCATGGTACTGTTAACTGTTAACTGCTACCTTTTCTTTTTTCTCTAATTCTTGCAAAAATACTTGCATAAATTCCTCTACAACCCCGGGATGTTTACCCGATATCAAGCCACCATCAATATGAGTTGCTGCAGTTTCATCACCTTCGTAAATAATTGTTCCTCCAGCATTTTCCACATCACAAATAATATTATGAGCGCAGGTAACTTTACGACCTTTCATAAGTTCTTTGTCAGCACAAAATAACCATAAACTATGACAAATAGTACCTATTTTTAAACTACCCGCATCCATTGCTTTTACAGCTTTACGGAGAAACTGAACGGCTGGTGCTTGATTGGGTTGTCCTGGTTTTGGATTAGGTTGAAAGCGCAATCTATCCATTGCATAACCGCCAATTAGGATAATGCCTTTGTAATCTGTTAATTCGACATTATTAATTTCTACAGATACTGTAGCTTCTGCTTCGTGGTCGTTTCCTTTAAAAACAAGTTTATCTTGATTCCAAAGATGGGAAATATACTCTACTTCATATCCATTTTCAGTAAAGAATTGATTGAAGCGAAAATATTCTGTTTCATCAAAGTGTTCTTCAATGATAACGCCAATTTTTCCTCTATTTGTAGAAGTCATATTTATCTACTTTTTTTTCTGTTTACAGTTAACTCAAAATATGATTATTTTTTGATGATGAAAGAGATAATGAAGCACTTGTATACAATCAGTTCTAAACAAGAAATACATTATCTCTAAAATGTGTCCTGGAAACTTTGTTTTCGTAAAAA
>JBCCSG010000208.1:0-12773 GCA_039200565.1 Cyanobacteria bacterium P01_D01_bin.50
TAAATTTTACTATCTCCTAACCAGGGATCTAACATCTCTAGAATAAAACTTAATGCTGGACTAGCGGGTTTATTCAATATGAAAAGAATAGAAGTAGAAGCTAGAACCATATTTGTGGGATTAGCAGGAAGTCATGGTTACGGCTTAAATCGTCCCGATTCCGATTATGATTGGAGAGGTGTATTTATCGCACCGAAAAATTATTATCTTGGATTTGAGAAGGGCATTGAACAAAAAGAGAATGGTTGGAACGAACCAGGAATGTTTTCTTTTTTAGATAATAGTGAAGATACTGTTATCTATGAATTGAGAAAAGTTATCCAATTATTAGCAGGAGCAAATCCCAATGTTTTAGAATTATTATGGTTGAATGAATATCCTGTATTAACAACTGTAGGACAGCATTTAATTAATCATCGAAAATTATTTTTGAGCAAAAAGGTAAAGCATACTTATTCTGGTTATGCATTTGCTCAAATCAAAAAGATAGAAACTCATCGTAAATGGTTATTAAATCCACCACAATCTAAACCCTTACCATCTGATTTTGATATAGAAAACGAAACACCTCTTGATAAAGAAGAAATGAACGCCTTTCTAGAATATCTTTATCTTTTAATTAGAGGTAAAATTGAATTTTTAGAAGAAACAGAACAGCTATATAAATTATTAACAGCGGATATTGATTTTAAAGGAATGCTGAAACAACATCCTTTACCAGATGAAACTTTAGAAAAAACTCAGCAATTAACCAATAGCCGTAAAGATTTTATTCGGCTGTTGCAAAAAAGTCAGAAATATCGAGTAGCCTTGAGAGAATGGAAAGCTTATCAATCCTGGAAAGAAAACAGAAATCCTCAAAGGGCTGAAACAGAAAAATCTTCCGGTTACGATCTCAAACATGGAATGCATTGCGTAAGATTATTACGTAGTGGACTGGAAATATTACGCAATCAAGAAGTAATTGTAGACAGAAGAAAAATAGGTGATGCAGAAGATTTAAAAGCAATTCTCAACGGCGAGTATTCTTATGAGCAATTAATGAAAATGGCAGAAGATTTAGTAGCTGAAATGGATAAGGTTTATCAGGAATCAACCTTACCCCATAAACCCGATTTAGAAAAGATTAATGATTTATGTATTGAATTGGTAGAAATGCAAGGATTTTGACAGTCAACAGTTATAAATTACAAAGTTTTTGAGATAAGTGAATTATCAAAATAGATTAAGAAAAAGCTCTGCATGTTAAAAGTAAAATAAGTTTTGAGTTTCAACACTTTCTCCCCATCTCCCTATCTCCGACTCTTCTCCCCTATCCCAAAATCATGTAAATTAATTCATAGCAGCTTCATAAACAAACAACTCGAAATGCAAATTACTCAATGTTTGCACGCAGCCATTCTTGTCAGTGACTTAAATCGAGCCGAACATTTCTATGGAGAAATCCTCAAATTACCTAAAACAGAACGTTCGCGGAATTTTCCCGGTAGCTGGTATCAAGTTGGTGAATATCAATTACACCTTATAGTTGCTTCTTCAATTTCCAGCCAAGCTGAAAATGAAAAATGGGGACGCAACCCCCATATTGCTTTTTCAGTTTCCGACTTAGATGCCGCAAAAGAGCAGCTATTAAATTATAACTGTCCAATTCAAGCAAGTGCTTCTGGTCGTAGAGCTTTGTTTACCCAAGATCCAGATGGGAATATTATCGAATTAAGCGAACAGTGATTATTTGATGAGGAAATGGGGAGATGAGGAGATGGGGAGATGGGGAGAATTCAAAAGTCAAAAGTCATTACTCATTACTCATTACTCATTACTCATTACTCATTACTCCTAACTACTAACTCCTAACTAATAACTAACAACTAACTTCTAAAGATGAAGTTCGGATATACCTACAGCGATCCTTTATTAGAAAAAACTCCCGAACCTAGAAGCTTAGAATGGGAGGTAGATAATCTTTATCAAGATTTAGGAAAAAGATCGGAATTAGAAAAGTTATTCCAAGACTGTCAAACAAATTCTCCCGATTGCGTCTTTATCCGACGCTTAGAAGAGTTAGGAGATAGTGTCTCGGAAGTAACGTCACGTCTTTCCCAATTTGAAACGATGGGAATAACCGTCATTGCGGTAGAACAAAATTATAATTCTACGACAAAAGCCACTAACACTCACGGGAATTTACTCAAACTTTTACACGAAATTCAGCAACAAAAACGTAGCGATCGCATCCGTCGAGGACATGCACGCAATCGTTTGGATGCTGCACCACCACCTGGTAAAGCACCCTACGGCTACCGTCGTGGTAAAGCTAAATATACCATTGACCGTAGTACTTCCCCGGTAGTCAAAGAATTTTTTGATAACTTTTTGTTGTACGGTTCGTTACGAGGTGCTGTGCGACATTTAGCGAAAAAATATGGAAAAAAAATCTCCGTTACCACTGGAAGACGTTGGTTATCTAATCCCGTATACCGTGGAGATACCGCTTATCGAAATAGGGAAATTATCCGCAACACCCACACTGCCATAATTTCTCGTGAAGAAGCAGCCCAAGTTGATAGGCTTTTGCGCCGCAACAGTCGTTTACCATCCCGTACAGCAAGTGCGCCACGTTCATTAGCGGGTTTAGTTGTTTGTGGTGAGTGTCAATCGCACATGGGGGTTACTCGCGTAACTCTTCACAGACAAAAAAAGGAGTATCTTTATTTACGTCCTATTAACTGTTCTAAAAACCCCAAGTGTCGTGCTATTTCTTACCAGGAGGTATTACACAATACGATTGAAACAGTTTGTCGTGATTTACCTCAAGCAGTAGAAAAGATGAATTTTCCGTACTTTGATGAGATCAAAAATAATTTAACCAAAGCGATAATTCGTCTTGAAGTTATACTAGAACAAATACCAGCTTTAGTAGAAACTGGCATTTTAGACGAAGAAACTTACTTATTAAGAGTTTATAAACTCCGTACTGAAATATCTATACTACAGGCACAATTAGCAATTTTACCGCCAGTTAATTTACGCTCTGTTGCTCAAGCTGTTTCTATCCCACAATTCTGGTTAGATTTATCAGAAACAGAAAGAAGATTTTATTTTAGAGAATTTATTCATCGCATCGAAATTATTCGTCAAAATAAAGATTGGTATTTGCGAATTATATTTATTTTTTAGGAGCGAAGAGTGAGGAGTGAGGAGTTAGGAGTTAGGAGTTAGGAGTTAGGAGTGAGGAGTGAGTAGTGAGTAGTGAGTAGTTAAATCTTCTACCCCATCTCCCCATCTCCCCATCTCCCCATCTCCCCATCTCCTCCTCTCCCCATGTTAATTACGCCTTCTTCCCGGTATTGCGCACTTTGATAACTTTACTAATTAAATCAAACCAGAAAGGCGTACCCATTGAGATTGCAATACCGCTGATAATCCAACCGGGAATTGCACGCACAAATCTGAAAAAAGGCACAATTCCGGCATTACGTGATGGTAATAAACCTACTTGCTGTTTAACATTGGCTTCACCCCAACCAATGGGTAAAGAGATATCGGATAAAGCTTCTTCTGTTTGGCTTTTAAGAGTTCCTATATCTACATAATTCAAATTTTCCTGATTTTGAACAACTATGTCTCCAGCATTATTCACAATCGTATTTCGTAGAGCCGAATTAGTAGAAAGTCTACGTACCATGTGAAATGCATCCACATTTGCGACTATAGATATAGTAAAACCAATTAATAGAGCGATTCCTTTAGCATTGCGCTTGTAAACTCCACTAGCTCTTTCCATGGAAGTATCAAAGGAGTATTCTATTTCTTGTCTTAATGTATTAATACCAGATTCTGTAGATTTTATTCTTGCTTGGGCTCGATGACCTAAAATAGTTAGATTATCTGTTATGGATTCTGGTAAAAAATCAGTTAATTTCTGAAACTTTTCATAAGTTTGACTATCTTTATCTTTGATTGCTTCTTCAAATTCTTTGTAAACCGCACTACCTTTCTTCATTAATTGAATTATTTCACTGACATTTGGTTGTAAACCTCCTAATTTAATTGCTCTTTCTTGGTCAGCAAACATATCTTTTCTTAAAAACTTTAGCTGTCGCACAGCTTTGGTAGAATATTCATTTTCTGGTACTTCTCCTTGAAAAGTCTCTATATATCTATCTACACTTTCCGCCATACGACTTACGGTAGTATTTAAGCTAGCTTTATTTTGATTATAATTCCACAAAATTTGCTCTAAATCAGCTTGCATTTCGGCAAATTCTTGATAAATTATGCTCAAAAAACGGGTCATATTTTCATCGTTTTGTACTTGTCCTTCTAAATTAAATAAAACATTTTGTATTTCCGTGAGTCTTTCATTTTTAAATTTTTCTAACCTTGATTCCGAAAGTTTTTGAGAAAATTCAGGTATTTGCAAGGTTTCCATGAAAGTACTAGCATAAATATCTGCAGGCATATAGGAAGGACCACTGTGTTTACTTCCACCAAAAAAAGTTTCGTCCTTACTTGTTCCTGGACGTGCTATTTTTAAGGGACGAGTTAAAGAACCAAGTTTCCAAGTCACTTTTCGAGGTAAAGTAGCTAAAAATCCTTTCGCTTCTTGGTTAATATTCTTAATCAAAGGATTACTATAAATTTGATTTGTTAATTGAATTATTTTCCCTTCTTCAGAATTACGAGCACCACCTGCCAGTAAAACTTCAATAGATTTTCTGAGGTGTACGGCACGCCATTGTAATAATGTAGCAATTAATTCCTGTAGCTCGGAGGCTAACAAACTCAAAATCAAGTAAGTAAATACTAAACCTAAAGCGATATCCAAGACAAAAGGTAGATTCATTCGTTTTTTCCTGTTAGATAATTAAATAATTAATTTTGGTAATATTCGGTATTATTCTTCATCAGTAAATAATATTGAAATTGTTCTCAAATTGTCCAGATAATTTTTCTTGACAAAAAATTAAAAAAAGTTAGAAAAAAAATATAAATAAATTGTATTTAACGAGATAATGAAAAAATAGTATTTTTATCTATCATGTTATCATCGGAGATTGTGTCAAGGTCTCCGCGTTCTTTCAGCAACGATTAAAAACCATTGTCCGCTTATTATGCAAAAAGGAAGCTTTATTTGGGGTCGTGTTGACAAACAATATGGTCGGATGGACAAACGGATAGATAGAATCTGGATAGTAATACTGCTGATAGCATCTGTATTACTTTTTACCATAAATCTAGGAGTGTTGTCGCTGCGAGATTGGGACGAAGGTACTGTTGCACAAGTTGCACGTGAATTAGCACGTGCCCCCGCGAGCGAGATGCGATGGCTTTTCCCAACCCTTGGGGGTGAACCATATCTTAATAAGCCACCATTGATCCATTTGGCGATCGCTTGGGCTTATTCTTTAGGAGGTGTAAACGAATGGACTACACGTTTACCGGGTGCAATTTTAACAGCTATTTCAGTACCTTTTTTATATAGTATTGGTAGAGAAATATTTCATCAACGCATTTACGCCATCTACAGTGCTTTAGTTTATTTAACAATGTTGCCAGTAGTACGTCACGGAAGGCTGGCTATGTTGGATGGTGCGGCGGTTTGTTTTTTCATGATTATGCTGTTGTGCGTATTGCGATCGCGTCGCGATTTACGTTATTGCTTGGGTATAGGCATCGGTTTTGCACTGATTTGCTTAACTAAAAGCATTCTAGGCATATTGCTGGGTGCTGTGGCGATGATATTTCTGTTTTGGGATACTCCCCGATTACTTACCAGCAAGTATATGTGGATGGGAATGTTTATTGGTTCTGCGCCGGTTGCTTTTTGGTATGGTGCCCAATGGTGGAAGTACGGTGATATTTTTGTTAATACAGGAATGATGAATCAATCCTTGAGCCGTATTTGGAGTTCCGTTGAAGGTAATCAAGGTCCACCCTGGTATTATGTACTAGAAATTTGCAAATATACATGGCCCTGGTTAATTTTTGTGCCATCTGCTTTATCATCTGCTTGGCAAAATCGCAATCTCAGTTGGGCAAAACTTATATTAGTTTGGTTCGGTGTTTATCTAATAGCTATTTCTGTGATGGGAACCAAACTTCCTTGGTATGTTTTCCCAATTTATCCAAGTATAGCTTTGGCGATTGGAGCAAAATTAGGTGAAGTGGAAAATTTACCAATACTTACACCTTTACCTAGATTTTGGGTCATAATGTTAAGCCTTTTAGCGGTAATTTCAGCGATTGCGAGCACCTACTACAGTTGGAGTGCAATGCCTTCATCCGATTTACAGCTTATTTTTGCGGCATTGAGCGTGACAATGGCTTTAGCTGCTTTAAGGGCACAAAGAGGCGATAGACAATTCGTCAAAGTTCTTTTGTGGGGAACTTATGTATCTTTACTATTATTCGTAAAATCTAATTACTGGGTATGGGAACTCAATGAAGATTATCCGGTTAAGCCTGTTGTGCAAATGGTATTTCAAGCAAATCCAGGAGTCACGCCAATTTACATTTCTTCAACCCACAATCGTCCATCATTGGATTTTTATAGCGAGGGTAGTATAAAACCCGCATCCCCCGATGACTTAAAATATTTTTGGCAACACGATCCAAAGCCCTATTTCTTACTTGACGAAAATACTCTGAAAAATTTGCAACTAGATTCAGCAGAAGTAATAGACACTGAAGCTGGTTGGACTTTAGTTACAAAAAATAATAACCCCTGAGTGAATTTGGGTACAGGGGATTTAAAATACCGTTACGCCACAATTATTATTTCTTCTGTCTTCGCGGTTTATTCCCCCCGAGGAGGTTGATATGCCACAAATTTTTAATTTGTAGCCGATTAATAACTAGCAATGCCCTTTTCCATTGATACCTAGACTTCCGTTCCCGATGATTCAAGGGAACGGAATTAGCTTCGGCCAGTGTTACAAATTTTTTATATAAATATTAATAACTTGACAATAAACTTGAGGGGCACCCTTGACAATAAATTTTTAAAGAGTTAATCAGTTTCATTCTTTATTTTTCTTCCTTATCAGAAATTTTCTCTACATTAGGAACTGAAGGAGAATCATTTTTGGTAGTATTTGTTTGAGTAAAGCTGATAATACCAAAGAAAATAGCACTTCCTAAGATAAAAGCGACCAAAGGATGCTTGAAAAATACAAAATCTCGTAAAATTCTTGCTAAAGGTCGGCTTTGACGACGCAGTACAGATGAAAGAGTAATTTGCTTTAAAGGAAACGGATCTCGCACATAATTACCACTGTTACATACTACCAGCCTTTCCTGACAATAAGGACAGCTATATAATCCAGTACAACTTTTGAGAGCTTTTGCCCTAGCATTTTTTTGGCAAATGGGGCAAGTAACGTAATGATTATCAAAGGTGTGTGTGTTCATCTACCTCGAGAGCCTATTCTATTTACTCGCTGTATAACAATTGATATAACTGAGGGCTACCCATGAGAATTTTTTTAGGAGAAAAAGTTCTCGTGAGAATCCTTGACTTGCTTCGTGCTTATGCTACCGGAGTACGCTCAAAGATAAGCAACATGCGATACATACAAATTTCCTTTGGGTTTGGAATATCTTTATGATTGCAACATCAGTATAACTATCGAGTATAACTAAATTGAAATGAGTCTGACCAAGATTATTTTAGATTTTGAATCAAACAATTGTCGATTAATTTTGTTCGGAGGATTTATCTTGTGTAGCATAATACACTTTTATAGTTGATTACAGTCATAGTCGTTAGTGTTCATAACTATTCAAACAAAAATTTCAGTTTGCGCCAAACTTTCCGTTGGGAATCGCTTACTTTTATAAAACTTGTGAACCAGAGTAATATCTACTGTTTACTATTTAAGCATTTCCTCCACAAAAATTCTGAGAAATTACAGTTTTTTTTACCAAAGCTTTGTAAAGATATCAGATAAGTTATGGGAATTATCTGTAAATTTTCCATTGTCAGGTAGCTTCGATGCAGAATTTTTCTAAGACTAGCTAAATAAAACTCATGGGTGGCCGTCAGTGGATAAGGCTGATGAGTGTTAAATGTTTTCTCTTTAACTTTTTTTCAACACAGCTTTATCTGAGGAGAGGCAAGAATTTTAGTGATTGCGCGCAAAAATATTTAATGAAATTTAAAATTTTGTTATATGTCTAACTTATAGCTTTAAATCAGGCATAAAATAAAAACCAAAATTTGGGGAATACCTAAATAATCTATTAACACATCTGTTGGGCTTTCTGAACTATTTTCTCCAACATCTATATTGTTTCTTATATCAACAAGGAATTAATCTGATTCTTCATCTCAAAAAAATACATCTGAAAAAATTGTACTCAAGTAGATGTGAATTGTTTACAAAAAGCTGCCTGCAAACATTATAGGTTTAAGAGGCAGCCTGTGAAGACCGGAAAGGACAAACTTCAGATAACAGAGGTTTAATGGGAGCAGCAAATCAATTGTTAATTGAACGAAATAATTAATTGATATCTTAAATACAGAAGATATCAAGCAAAATTTTTATTTAAGCCAAATTCACCCAAGTTATCGCCAAATTAAATTATGGGTAATTTGTTTTGAGTAAACCTTCATGAATTGCCGCACCGATATCGTGAGCCTAAGCCTCATAGATTAATCCCATTTGAACCTGAAGTTTTCGATGACTAGCTTTTTAAGATTGGTGTAACTGACCACTATTAACACTGTTTAAACCCAGGAGTTGGCTGATAATTGATCGTGAGCCGCCAGACTCTTGGTTGTTTTTCACGCTCCGCTGTAGAGGTGTGTTAAGTTTGAGGACTTCACCATTATCTATCGGTAGCACCTAACAAAGATGTCGAGGTCAATGAACATTTGCATTTCCTGCCTGGTCAGTCCCCTCCGTTGAGGTGACTGGCATTTTTGGCAAGCAAGTGATGTCAAAATTTCCACTTAATAATCAACAACATAAATATTGATTATTGAGTGACTATTCTATGTTGCTTAATCTTCTTCAGCTTCTTCTAAATCTTCTGGATCTACTTGTTTGAGACGAATGTGCTTTTTGCCTAAAGTGATGATAAACTCATCTCCTGGTTCAAGACCCATCTGTTTTGTATAGGCCGAACCTATCAACAAATTACCATTAGACTGCACGCTAATTCTATAGCTAGCACTGCGTCCTCCACGACCATTCGCACTAGAAGAGCTATCTAACTGAATACCTTCAGCATCAATTAGAGCATTCAAGAATTTCATCATGTTAACACGCTCTATACCATTTTTAGTAACGGTATAGTAGCCACACTGTTTGGCTTTTTCTTCCTTGCTTAGGTTTTCTAGCTCTTTGACTTTTTTGAGTAGATCTTCGCCGACTAGGGGTTCAATTTTTTTCAGTTTAGCCATCAATTTAAGTCGAAAATTAACGATGCATGTAGTGGAATCGATTTTATTTTAACTGACATTGAGCTATTAAGAACACAAAGGATGATTATTTTTATTTTTTTCAACCGGAAACAATATTATACGATCAAGCGAGGATGGAATTTTTTAGCCATGTAGATTACTGACCTCAATTGATGCTACTAAATATTTCCCGGCAATGACGATAACTATATAATAATTTTTTGAAGTAGATAGATAAACTCAAGCTAGCTCCAAAGAGTGATAACAGAGTTTATGCTGCTACACTATAGAAGATTGAAATTTTATTAAATGAGTTAGATAAATGTTGCTCGCTTACCGCATCATTGATAAGAAAGTATAAGTAGTTTGAAGCAGAATTTTGCTCCGACATTTGACAAGTAAAACATTAAGCATTGCGGTTAGAGGACCAAATGTTACTTACCACTAAGGGACACTATAGTGTAAAGGCGTTACTAGATTTGAGCTTACAGCAAAATAAAGGTCCGTTTTCAACTCGGGTTATTGCACAACGTCAAAATATTCCCGCTCCTTATCTGGAAAAACTGCTAATAGAAATGCGTCGTGCAGGATTGGTAAAATCAATTCGCGGTAAAGATGGTGGATACCAATTAGCACGAGAACCCGTACATATATCTTTGGGAGAAATTTTAGAAGCAGTTGGCGAAACGATTGAACCTTTACCTCACCATAGGGCTTACCCACAAGCTTCTGTTGATTGGGTAACTTTTAGTCTTTGGCATAGGCTCTATCAAAAGCTCAAAGAAGCATTGTATAGTATTACTTTGGCAGACCTTTATTATGATGCTCGCAGTTGGCAAGCTTCCCTTGGAGAAGAAGCTAGTTTTGTGATTTGATTGTCAAATTTTCCTTTGTTGCATAACAGTTTTTTAGTAAAGTGCCTTGCTTACAGACCCTAAGTATTCCATGATGACGATTGAAAAATATTGATTGGACTCCAACCTTTGATAAATCTACCTTCTTGTGAATATTTATTGCGATTATATTGACTCCTAAACCTAATATTATTCCCGGAAAACCCGGATTTATCCGTGGAGAAAAACAAACAGTTCTGTCATTGTTTCAAGCCCCTCAATTCATCAATGGGGTAATAATTATAAATTCTTCATTCTAAATTATAAATTCACCTTGACATCTTCCGCTGTTGTATTAATCCTTGCTGCTACTTTAGATTACTTTATAGGCGACCCGTGGAATTGGATTCATCCTGTAAAAGTAATGGGCCACTTTATTTCTTACTTAACCAAATTAGCTCTCACATATTGTCATAGTTCTTTAACACAACGTTTAGCTGGAATAGCATTAACCATACTTTTGGTAATAGGTAGCAGTGTGGTTGGTTGGTTAATAATTCAGTTTGCGATGTGGGTTGATCCAATATTGGGAATGATTGTAGAAAGTATCTTACTGGCTAGCTGTTTTGCAGCAAAAAGTTTAAGAACTGCGGCCGAAACAGTTTTACAACCTTTAAAAGTAGGAAACATTAACGAAGCTCGTTCTATATTAAGTAATTTTGTTGGTCGAGATACACAAAATCTGACTGAACTTGAAATTTTACGCGCGGTGTTAGAAACAGTAGCAGAAAACGCTACTGACGGGGTTATGGCCCCTCTTTTTTACGCAATAGTTGGTGCCTTTGTACCATTCATTGGACCTTCTACCTTTGCTTTAGCATATAAAGCTAGCAGTACTCTTGATTCTATGGTTGGTTATCGTGAAACTCCATACATTTATTTAGGATGGTTTAGCGCACGCTTAGAAGATTGTTTAACTTGGTTTCCTTGTCGGTTAACAGTTATAACTCTAGCAATGCTTACTCGTAAACCCCTGGAAGTAATTAAAATCTGTCAGCGAGATGCGCCCAAAGATTTAAGTCCGAATTCTGGATGGAGTGAATGCGTTTATGCTGCAATTTTAGGCGTACAAATGGGAGGCACTAATTGGTATCGTGGAGTAGCTAAAATTAAACCTTTGCTCGGAGATGCCATTAATCCGATTACTTCAAATTCTATTCAAACAGCTTTACAACTGACTAGATATTCCTTTTTGCTGTGGCTGGGGGGAGCTACATCTCTACTCTTATTAACAATAAAAAGGTAATTATAAATGTAGGAAATTAGGTTTGGGATTCTCTTTAATTTATCCGGGGGTTTGAAATAGTTGAACCCAGATTAAAAAGGATTAAGTTTTGTGCGTGCGATATTTTCTTTATCTAAGCGAAGCGTGCCATATGTTCCCAATTACCAAATTCCTCAGATAAAACGTATAATTAATGACTAAGTGATATCGGTTTATGAGTGTGTCCGTCAAAGTAGTTGAAATACTTTCACCAGAAGAACTTCGTCGTACCTTAAGAAGACTCGCTTCTGAAATTGTAGAAAGAACCCGTGATTTATCCCAATTAGTGCTTTTAGGTATTTATACTAGAGGAGTGCCGTTAGCCAATTTATTAGCAAGTCAGATTGAAGGGCTTGAAAATGTAAATGTGGCAGTAGGTGCATTAGATATTACATTTTATCGCGATGACCTGGATCAAATTGGGTTACGAACACCAGCAAAAACCAATATACCCTTTGATTTGACCGGGAAAACTGTTGTACTTGTTGATGATGTGATATTTAAAGGAAGAACGGCTCGTGCTGCTTTGAATGCGGTAAACGAATACGGTAGGCCAGAAGTCATCCGTCTGGCCACTTTAGTAGATAGAGGCCACCGTCAAGTACCAATTCACCCAGATTTTATTGGTAAGCTGCTACCAACCGCAGCAGAAGAAATTGTTAAGGTTTACTTACAAGAAACTGACGGAAGAGATGGCGTGGAATTAATTGAAGATTGACGGGTTCCCATAAGAATTTTTTAGAAGAAAAAATTCTTATGGGAACCCTTAACATCATATTTGGTAATAGGATATTGGACAATGAGACAAAAATTAACAATAAACAATTAATATTTACTTAAGTAAGTTAGCACAAATAAACCAAGCGGTATTACAGCTTGGGTAAATTACCCTCAAACCCTTATTCCTATTGCAAGACAGCAAGACAGCAAGACAGCCTTATCCCAATTACTATTTTCAATGCCAACCTACTTATTATCTTTGACCTATTACCCATTACCTATTACCTATTACCTATTACCTATTACCTATTACCTATTACCTATTACCCATTACCCAATTCCTATGTCAACTATGAAACACAACACTAACTAAAGGAACAAAAGTCCACACAAGCCAATTAAAAGACATAAACTCAAGCTTTTGAGTTGTTTGTGGTGGAGATAAAAGAGCTTCTACTCTTTCTTCCAAACGATTTGCACCTGGAGA
>JBCCSG010000209.1:0-12761 GCA_039200565.1 Cyanobacteria bacterium P01_D01_bin.50
AATGTCAAAAATCAACGGTACGATAATGCAGTATTTCCACTGGTACACTCCCGATGATGGAATGCTGTGGGATAAGGTAAATTTTAGGGCGAAAGAGTTAGCTGATAAGGGTTTTACTGGGATATGGCTGCCACCTGCTTATAAGGGAAGGGGTGGAACTTATGATGTGGGATATGCTGTTTACGATATGTACGATCTGGGTGAATTTGAACAAAAGGGTTCTATTCGCACTAAATACGGTAAGCGTCAGGAATATTTAGATGCAGTCAAATCTCTGCAAAGTGCGGGAATTGAAGTTTATGCGGATACGGTATTAAATCACCGCATTGGTGGCGATGCAACAGAAATCGCTAAAGCAACACCTTTTTCCCAGGAAGACAGACTAAATCCTCAAGGTGGGATGAGGGATATCAAGTCTTACACCCATTACAATTTTCCCGGTAGAAAGGGCAAATATTCTCAGTTTGAGTGGCATTGGTGGCATTTTGATGCGGTTGATTACGATGAATACAGTCAAGACTCTTCAAATATATATCTACTCGAAGGTAAGGTATTTGATGATTATGTCGCTTTGGAAAAAGGCAATTTCTCTTATTTGATGGGTTGCGATTGCGATTTTCAGAGTCAAGAGGTGCGCGATGAAGTTATCAATTGGGGTAAATGGTATCTCGACACAACAGGTGTAAATGGTTTTCGTTTAGATGCTATCAAACACATTTCATCGTGGTTTTTCCCGATATGGTTGGATGAAATGGAACGCCATGCTGGTAAAGATTTATTTGTAGTAGGTGAATATTGGCACAATGATGTCGATACTTTGCACTGCTATATCGATGCGGTAGGTGCAAGAATGTCGGTTTTTGACGTACCTCTGCATTACAATTTCCACTACGCCAGTAAATCCGGTGAAAGCTACGATATGCGGCGGATTTTAGATAATACTTTGATGCAGCAACGTCCTACCCATGCGGTAACTTTTGTGGAAAATCACGATTCACAACCGTTACAGGCGTTAGAAGCACCTGTAGAAGCGTGGTTTAAACCTTTGGCTTATGCTCTAATTTTGCTGCGTCAAGAAGGTTATCCTTGTGTATTCTATGCCGATTACTACGGTGCGGAATATGAAGACTATGGAAGGGATGGTAATCGTTATCCTATTTATTTACCTTCCCACGGTTGGTTAATTGATAAATTTCTGTATGCACGTAAGTATTTTGCCTATGGCGATCAGTACAATTACTTTGACCATTGGGACATTATCGGTTGGACTCGATTGGGGGATCTAGAACATCCTCAAGCAATGGCGGTAATTATGAGTAACGGTGCGGGGGGAACTAAATGGATGGAAGTCGGTAAAGCAAATACCAAATTTTACGATTTAACCGAACATGTTGAGCAACCCATTTACACTAATGAATGGGGTTGGGCTGAGTTTCGCTGTTATGGCGGCTCTGTTTCTGTGTGGGTGGAGGAGTGAATTATCAATTATCAAGGATCAATTATCAATACTATTTATTGATAATTGATAATTGTTCATTGTTCATTGTTCGTTTATTTCTCAATTGTGATCGTAGATGCTTTTTTTTGCTTACCCTGATGATATTGTATTGATAACAAAGTAATGCACTTCTACAATATATTAGTTTTTCAAGTAGACGATTTTCACAAGTAATAAGTAATAAGTAATAAGTAATAAGTAACACCGTCCGTTTCATGGTAGACGATTCAAGTAATGAATGCCGCGAATAATTCGACACAGACGAGGCTTGATACCATATTTCGGACTTTATTCATTACTTCTTACTTCTTACTTCTTAACTTCGCGACGATAGCCCTGAGGGAAGAAGGTAAGTAATATTATTGAGTTGTTTGTGCGTTCTGTTAATTACAAATTACGTATTACCTAAGCAAGAAACAGCGATTTATTAATTAAAATTTCTGTCCTGCAAAAATAGAACGTACTTCTCCATTGCGGCGAATGATGGCTTCTCCGTTGGCTACGTCTACTAACTTCCAACCGCTAGCACCAATGCTTTCGCCTTTTTGGACGCGACGAGTTACGCCGTTGACTTTAAATAATGCCGCAGATTCTTCTCCTAGTTCTAATAATCCTTCTAATACGTGAGCAGAAGTTGGAATTGATGCTACTTTTTGTTCTTTTTGTTGAACTGGTGCTGGGGATTCTTTTGGCGCTGCCACAGGTGCAGGCTCTTTCATTTTAGGTAGTTTGGGAACTTGCTTGACGCTAACGGGTTTGGTTTTTACTTCTACCGGTTTGATTTCTCTAACAGAAGCATAAGCTGTAATTGTTTTTGGTGATTTGGCTTTGGCTACTTTTACAGGTGCGGCTTTTTTGGCTTTATTCTCCGATGGTTTCGGTGCAACTTCTTTGGAAGCTGTCTTCACCGGCGGTAAGGGTGCTGGCGCTTGGGCTACTGCTGGGGGTGCGTAGCGCATCGGTTGCGGTGCTTGATATACAGGTATGTAAATTCTTTCTACAACCCTGGTGTTGGTGGTGCGACTTGGTAATGGTTTAGCGTTGTTGGCAATCTTAGGTTGAGGAAGAGTTGCGGCTGGTTGCTTGGCGTTGGCTAAGGTTGCTTGATTTCTGGATACGGGAGTGACGTGGCGAGCAATGTTGTTGGTAGATGCTTTATTGTGTAATTCTTGTTGTCTGTCAATAATTGCTAGCGCTCCAAGCATATATTCTACTAAATCTGACTTAATTTCAGCTTGCGTGGGAGCAACATTTTCTGCTTGCAATAGTTTCGCCTCGGTGGCTGGCTCTTGTAAGACAAATTGAAACGATTTTGAGGTGAGATTCCTAAAAAGTCCGTTGCTATTTGCCCAATGAATTGCGGCGATCGCTAATCCCAAACCTGCTCCTAATTTAAGTATTTGTCTGAGGTTGTACCAAATTCTCCGACGCGGTTTTTTAACTTTTCGAGTTGTTTTAGGGGGATTGCTCGCTACGGTATGGAATCGAGCGGCGATTCGGCGTTGCTCAGCTTCTGTGATGGAACTGATAATGGTAGGAGGTGCAAGTATTTGCGCCCTGGAATTTGCTGCCTGAAGAACTAACGGTTGCTGTGTTTGGACGATTTGCGTACTCAGATTACTGCTTCCATCGAGAATGCAGTCAATATCGGAAAATAATTCGTCCATCAAGTCATCAGCATAAGTTTCTATCGTCCAAGGTTCGCTAACGATTAACTCTTCTGATGGCTCTGGAAGTACTAAATTGGTGCTAACTGTTTGAGACATAAGGATTTTCAGTATTAATTCGTTCTAAGAAAGTGATTTATGAAATCTTTATCCTTGTAAATTTAAATTTAAAAAGAACTGTTTACTCACCGTTCTATTACGGAAGATTTCATAAATTAAAAGTATTTTTTTTAACAAGTATCCGTTAACTGTTGATGATGTTTCATTTGTTTGAGTGTCATCAACCATACTAGTCTCCTTGGATACACCATACTACTATACTCATGCTTCATGAAGATTGTCTTCATGTTAATGCTGTAACTTCGCTCTGGTTATGGTTTTTATGCAATTCTAGATATATAAGTAAAGCATTTACATCGGCGGGGTTGACTCCTCCGATACGTGCTGCTTGCCCGATGGTAAGTGGTTTCACTTTGTTGAGTTTTTCCCGCGCTTCTTTTCCAAGGGTATTAATAGACTCATAATCCAAGTCCCCTGGTAGGGAACGATTAGCTTGACGAGCAATTTGATCGATTTGATTCTGCTGTCTAGCTAAGTAGCCGGAATATTTGATATCGATTTCTGCTCCTTCTTTTTCGGCGCGTTGTAAATCAGTATTTCCCAATCCATATTTAATTAATTCGGGGTAGTGAAATCCCGGACGACGCAACAAGTCGGCGAGGGTAATTGAACCTTTGATGGCTTGCTTGGTATCTGCTACTATCCTGAGGCCAATCTCATCATTTTCCTTTACCCGCGTGGCATACAGCCGTTTCTTCTCCGCGGTAATATTCGCCTGTTTGCGAGTAAATAGTTCCCACCGGCGATCGTCAATCAAACCAATTTCTCTGCCTAGGGGGGTTAATCTTCGATCGGCATTATCGGAACGTAGCAGCAAGCGATATTCGGATCTGCTAGTTAATACCCGGTAAGGTTCGCGCAAGTCTTTGGTACACAAGTCATCAATTAAGGTGCCGATATAACTTTCCTCCCGGGGGAAAACTATCATTTCCTGGTTACGGACAAATCTTGCAGCATTAATACCAGCAACAATTCCTTGGGCTGCTGCTTCTTCGTAACCAGTTGTACCGTTGATTTGTCCCGCACAAAATAAACCGGCGATTTTCTTGGTCATTAGTGTGGGAAAACACTGAGTCGCTGGCAAATAATCATACTCTACTGCATAAGCAGGACGTAACATTACGCAGTCTTCCATACCGGGGAGACTACGCAACATACGCAGTTGTAAATTTTCAGGTAATCCTGTGGAAAACCCTTGAATATAAAGTTCGGGAATATCCCTTCCTTCGGGTTCAATAAAGATTTGATGACTTTCCTTATCGGCAAAGCGGACAATCTTATCTTCAATACTGGGACAATAACGGGGTCCCTTGGCATCCACCCAACCGCCATATACGGGAGAAAGATTGAGATTATCGCGAATTAATTGATGAGTTTCGGCGGTGGTGCGAGTCATATAACAAGGTAACTGTTCCTTTTCCACCCATACTTCTGGTGAGAAACTGAACCAGCGAACATCTTCATCTCCCGGTTGCAGAGTCATTTTGCTGTAATCAACCGTGCGTTTATCTACTCGTGCGGGAGTTCCAGTTTTGAGGCGGCCAGTTTCAAATCCCAAACGTTGTAGAGTATCAGTCAAGCCAACAGCTGCAAATTCTCCAGCACGGCCAGCAGCCATTGATTTATTCCCAACCCAAATTCGTCCTCCCAAAAAAGTTCCGGTGGTGAGGACAACAGCTTTACATTCAAAGGCTACACCAAAGTAAGTTTGAACGCCGATAATATCATCATTAGCGCCCAAAACTAAGTCCGTGACCATTGCTTCGCGGACGCTCAAATTTTCTTGATTCTCGACAATTACCTTCATCAGTGCCGCATATTCGCGCTTGTCAGTTTGAGCGCGTAATGCCCATACAGCAGGACCTCGTGAAGAATTGAGAATCCGTTTTTGTACGTAAGTACGATCTGCCATTTTACCAATTTCCCCACCGAGTGCATCGACTTCGTGGGTTAATTGGGACTTTGCCGGGCCACCTACAGCGGGATTACAAGGTTGCCAAGCGATTTTATCCAAGTTGAGCGTCAACAGTAGGGTACGCAAGCCGAGGCGTGCAGTAGCTAAAGCTGCTTCACAACCGGAGTGACCTGCACCGACAACTATGACATCAAAAGAGTCTTGGAATTCAACACTATTGTGCATGGTCATCTAAAGTTCAGCACGATTTAAGGTTAATCTAATTTTAACCGATACAGTGATTTAATGATTGTACCTTGCTGATAAAATACTCAGCAAAAGCACTGTTATTTTTTCACAGAAAGAAAATTATTCTTGTAGTTGAGAGATGATGTATAAGATATTTCTTTAAGTTTCTTAAATAAGATTAATAATGAAATTTAGATGTAATTTTTAAGACTTTTATTTTGATTTATTTTGATTATTTTTGTACCAAGTATGACTTTAAAAATCAATGAAAATAGTTTTCCATAAAATCGCTTTTTTGATAATCGCTGCTTACATAGTTACGACTTTAGTTGCTAGCAATCGGATTGCTCAAAGCCAGCCGAGTAGTGATGTCGAGCAAGTAGAAAACTGCTTGGTGAATAGACTTTTTGATGAGAAATGTGCCACACCGCCACAACCACAACCACAACCACAAATTCCCCCAATACAAATTCCTTCAACGATTCCAACTCGAACTTTAACAGACAAAGAAAGGTTTATCGCAGCGCTGATGAATCATTTTGCGATCATTCCTCAACCCAATAGCTACGAATATATTTTGCTACGTGCTTACGGTGCGCCATTTGTGAATTTAGAACCAACTATTAAGCTACCAGCAAAACTAGCATTTAAAAACGATCGAGAAACTCAACAATTTCAAGCAACCCTGACAAAAGGTAAAGTCACAGGTACGAGAGATTGTTATTTACAAAAGTCGGCGGCGGATGCTTTAAATAAAGCACGCGCGATCGCAAGATTTCCACTGAAATCTGGATATGGTAGAAGTGATTGTATTCGTAATTTTGCTACAACTGCCAGGTTTTGGAGAAAGTATACGAATTCGAGAACATTAGATTTGGTACGAAAAGGTAAAGAAACCAGAATTTTAGGTACAGTTGCACCACCGGGTACTTCACAACATTTATGGGGATTGGCGATTGATTTAAGAGTAACGAATAAAAGTCAAATAAATGCTTTAAATCAAAATGGTTGGTATCGCACTGTTAAATATGATGTACCTCATTGGAGTTATGTCGGTTATCCACCAGAAACATTACTTAAATTAGGTTTTCAAAAGAAAATTATCGAGGGAACAACTTATTGGTTAACACCTTTGTAAATGATGTAGAGACTTCTTCTGTGCTACGTCTCCAGTATTTTCCGATTAATATTAATAATTCAGTAAAATAGTATAATTCCGTTAAATGCGATGAAATTATGGGAAAAATAAGACTATAATTGCATTTTAAGGGTTGCAACAATGCATAATGATTTAATCTGTCATTTTTTTAAAGCTACGAAAGAAACGCCATCGCATTCCCAAAATTTTAATACTGTCATTCTTTACGATATAGAAAATTTGACAAAAGGTAATAACAATCCTCAATTTAATTTTTCTTTAAGGGATATTATACAAGACATCAAAAAATATAATTTAGTTAATCAAATTGCCGGACAATATGCTTATGCGGACTGGAGTAATAATAAATTAAAAACAATAAAACCTAATATTCAAGAACTTGGTATTGAACCGATGCAGATTTTTGGCTTCAGTAATCATAAAAATGCAGCGGATATCCAATTAGTCATTGATGCAGTTGAATTAATTCATAACAAACCCTTCCTAGAAATTTTTGCAATTGTATCTGGTGATGGTGGATTTTCATGTTTAGCAAAAAAGCTACATGAGTATGGGAAAATAGTTATTGGATGCGGTTATGATAACCAAACTAATAATGTATTTGCTGCTGTTTGCGATTACTTTATTAGATTACCCGAAGCAGTACAACAAAATCCAGACGAAAAAAATAATTGTACTGAAACGACAGCTAAACTTGAAGCACAAGCAAATAAGAAGAAAAAAAATAATAATTATCAATTAGTTTTAGACTATTTAAAAACTAACGAGCCTTACCGGACTGCATTAAAACAAAATGGTATAAATCTTTCAGATGTTCACAAAGTTTTAAAAGAGCAAATATCAGGCTTTGACTATAAAAAACAAGGATTTAAGAAATTCAAACTATTTCTAGACTCAATTATTCAAGATACAGAATTTAAAATTGTTTTTCATGGTAAAAATAAAACAAGACCAATGTTAACGATAAATTAATAGTAAAATGTGTAGGGTGTTAAGAGTCATAACCGACCAAAGTCTAAATGAAAAAATAGTTAAACAACAAAAACAGGACTTACGCAATTGTCACACAACCCCGGATGGTGCGTGACACGAAAACCTCATTATTTCGTTAAAAAGTAGTGAGTGTACGAGCACCCTACAAGGAAAATATGCCAGTTGCGTAAGTCCTAAAAAATTGATAATACCCTTTAAATAATGTAGAGACGTAGCAGTGCTACGTCTTTGCGTATTTAGGTTTGGAACGAAAATTTGGTGCAATTATTATTTATATAACGCATCAATATAAATCTTTCACCATATTGAATAAGCACAAAGAATCCGAGTTTCATCAAACGAAAAAGATTATCCTAAATCCAAGAGTGATTATCAATCCCGAATGGTGCGTTAAACGCAATATAAATTATCGTTTATAGTTCAGATATAGTCGTGCGTTTAACACACCCTACAAGAATTTTGTACATCTTGCTCTTACTTTGGGCTGAGTGATTGCTATTACTGAAGATGTAACTAAGAAATTATTTTAAAAGTTGTTATGAGTTCTAGTTATTAGGGAAATGGGTATTCTCTGCTTGCCTTATACCTTTTGCTATAAAAATTACTTTCGCATTACCGATCGTAATCGTTACAATGAACCTAGAAAAGCGATTGTTTGGAGTTGAGGGAAAGTGGGTTTATTTGACGATTTGAGCAAATTTTTAGAAAGTCGTTTAGAAGAATTCTTGCGGAATAACCCGCATTTAGAATTAGAGGCATTATTAGAACAATTACGGGAGCAAGAAGAAGACACTCTCAAGTTAATTGCAGATTTGCAGCTACAAGAAAAGCGCCGACAAGATGAAATATTGTCCACAGCGCAAGAAATTCAAAAATGGCACATCCGCGTACAAAAAGCGAAAAACGCTGGTAGAGAGGATTTGGCAGTTAAAGCTCAAGAAAGAGAAGCAGCACTATTGCGTCAAGGAAACCAGCTTTGGGGACAAATGCAAGGTGTAAAGGAGCGCATTAGCCAAGCTAAAGAATTATTACGAAAAATTCAACAACGGCGACAGGAAGTACAAACCAAAGCTTCTCAAGCACAAGCAGCCCGTGCAAAAGCCCAAGCACAACAACGTATAAAGACAGATGCTGGGTGGTGGAATGCAAGCAGCACCTATCCTAGCTCTAATACCTATGATGACTTAGATGAAAAATTCCGTCGTTGGGAAACTGAAGCTGAGTTGGATGAAATGAAACGTAATATGGGGGGTTAGGGAGATGGGGGGATGGGGAGATGGGGAGATGGGGGGATGGGGAGATGGGGAGATGGGGAGATGGGGAGATGGGGAGATGGGGGGGGAGTTAGGAGTTGGAAATGCCCTATGCTCCATTACCTGCGGGGCATTTTTCGGATTAAGTGCAATTTAAACAGCTTGTTTGATGGCGATTCTGTATTATCGTCGCACTATCCCTAAAATGTTCCGTATAAAATTTTGAAGAATGGAACGAAGTATTTTTTTAGATCTTTTATCGAGCTTACAATTATTATTGGTAGGCTATATTCCGGCTGCTGTTGTAGGTATTGTAATTGGGTATTTGATTGGTGTAAATAGATTTGTTTATCAAATATGTAAGTGGATACTTCAGGTTCCAAATACTATTGTTCCCATTGCTTTTCTTCCTGTTGCTTTAATTCTCTTTAAGGAAGCTGAAGCTGCTGCTATTGTAATTGTTTTTTTGAGCGCTATTTGGCCAATTATTATAAATACGGCTACAGGAACACGATATGGGCGAAAACAAGGTAACAATATTAGAGTCGTAATTAATCATATATTTAAGGGTTTAAGATTTGCTGTTTGGGTTGCTTGGTTTTGCGCGATCGCCATCGAAATGTTGACTCTCAATCGAGGGCTTGGTTTTGTTATTTGGAATGCTTCTAAAGAAAGTAAATTTAATTATATTATTGAAGGTATTATCTGTATTGGAACTATGGGATTTTTGTTAGATCAACTTTTAGATTTGACGGGAAATATTCTTGCTGGGCTTGTCTCTGAAGGGAAAAAATCTTAGTCAGGGTGAAGAATAAATTACTTCTAATAAGATTCACTTAATTGTTGATACAAATTTAAATTTAGAGAGGCGTTGCAGTGTAACGTCTCTACATTATTAATATGTATTATATCATGTGCGGTTAAACTAGCATTGTGGTGAGGGGTGGTAATAGGTAATAGGTAACAGGTAATAGGTAAAAACAATTTTTTTTGCTCTGAGACATATAGTAATTAATTAACCAGACTTCGTATTATATCAAGTCCGGCTAATTACTTATTATATAGTCGAAAGTTTTATGCTATTACTCCTAACTCCTAACTCCTAACTCATTACTCAAGTTTAAGTAGAAAATAAAATAAATTAAATTATGTCTACTAAATATCTAAGTGTATGCCCTTGTTCCTGACTTTTAAGTGATTTGATATAAAACTTTTATTATATCTCAAGTCATTTGTGGTGAGGTGAATTAGATATGTATTTTGGTATAGATATCGGTCATAATTGTCCTCCTTATGATACAGGAGCAGTATCTGGCCCGCACCGCGAAGACATTTTGGCGAATCTTGTTGGAGAATTAGTCATCAGCAAGCTCAAAGAAAGAGGACATAAAGCTGTTTCTGTTACTCCTAGAAGCGCTTCGAGTGTTAACAGCTCTCTAAGACAAAGAGCAAGAAAAGCCAATTGGTTAAGAGTTGATTATTTTGTTTCTATTCACTTCAATGCTGCTGGTAGTAGAAGTGCTAATGGTAGTGAAGTATTTATTTATAACTATCATAGTTCTGCTAGATCTTTAGCACAAGACGTACTCGACAAAATAGTTTCCTTAGGCTTTAGAAATCGAAAAGTTAAGGCTAAGAGTTTTGCAGTGCTGAGGTACACAAATATGCCTGCGATATTGGTTGAGTGCTGCTTCTTGACTTCTGAGAAAGATATGAGATTGTTTAATGCCGAAAAGATGGCAACAGCAATCGTCGATGGTTTAGTAGGTGAAGAAGAGAAAGAAGGTATACTAGGTGTTCTAAAAGTTAAGACAAATACTATTGCCAAACCTTCTACAGACCAATCTAGCAGTATCAACTCTGATGAATTGTACGATCTAGGTATTGGAGAATATAAAGGAGAGCTGCTTGCTGATGAAGAAGGGCATTATGAAGTAAAGTTAGAGCAGAAAATTGGCGATCGCAAGGTTCATTATATTTATTCTCAACACGCTGAATTTATTCCTGGAGGCAAATCAGGAACTCTCAAGGTTGAGATAGATACTGTTGCGAAGCCCTCTACCGAGCAATCTAGCAGTATTAACCCTGAAGAATTGTACGATGTGGAAGTTGGAGAGTATAGAGCAAAGTTGCTTGCTGAAGAAGATCTTCATTATCAAGTAGAGTTTGAGCAAGCAATTGGTCAATTCAAGATTCATTATATTTATTCTCTACACGCTGAATTTATTCCTGATGGTAAATCAGGTGTTGTCAGAGTTAAGATCAATACTGTTGCGAAGCCCTCTACAGAGCAATCTAGCATGATCAATTCTAAAGAATTGTACGATTTAGAAGTTGGAGAATATAAAGCAAAGTTTCTTGCTAGTGAAGAAGGTCATTATAAAGTAGAGTTAGAGCAAGAAATTGGCGATCGCAAGGTTCATTATATTTATTCTCAACACGCTGAATTTATTCCTGAGTAAAAAAGCTATTAAAGATTTATCTGTTAAGAGGTAATGTTACCTGTGTTTTTATGAATGAAAACATGGGTTTTTTTAGTATATGTATTTAGTGAAAATGTTGCTTTACAAAAAAGCTAAACAAGTTTTTTTTGTTCAAATATGTTTTGCATATACTTGCTAATTTACGTGTTTTTACGTAAAAATTGATTGGTGATAATAGTCAAACTAAATGATAAACCAATCCATTTTCGTGGAATTTGTAAGTACTTTTGTGCCATTGTTTGCTATTGCCAATCCCATTGGTGCTGTACCAGTTTTTCTGAGCTTGTTACGGCCTCCAGAAGAGCCAAGCAAACCAGAAAAACCAAAAGAACCTCAAGAACCTAAGCAACCGCAAGATGAAAGTCTAGAACAAGATTATCAGAGAAAAAGAAAAGAACACCGCAAGGAATTAAAGAAGCATTATAAGGATGCAAAAGTATATTTCCAGAAATTAGACGAATACCATATAGAGTATAGGAAATACCGCAAAGAGTATAAAGAATACAAACAACATAGCCGTCAGCAAGCTAAACAGACAAGTATATTTGTATTTATAGTTTTGGCAGCTTTTCTATTTGCAGGTAAAGCAATTCTGGAATATTTTGGTATTTCTCTGGGAGTGTTACGAATTGCTGGAGGTATTATTGTTGCTAAGATTGGATGGAACTCGGTAGTTGTAGATAAAACATTGACTGAAGATGAGGAAGAAGCCGCACAGAAGAAAGAGAATATTTCTTTTACACCAATGGCTATCCCTCTAATCAGTGGTCCTGGAGCTATTAGTGTAGTAATTAGCTTAACAGAAGAACTTAATCAATGGACAGCTTACTTAGGTTCTTTTATGGCGATCGCTATTCTCTCTTTATTAGTTTGGGTATTTTTAAGGTCGAGTGAATACGTAAATAAAGTAATCGGTGGTGATGGTATGGGTGCCTTGAAAAGAGTTTTTGGCTTTTTCGTGTTGGCAATTGCAGTACAATTGATTGCCAATGGCATACTCGGAGTTCTCCGAAACTATGTACCAAATCTGTATCAACTATTGAGTTAAGCTTAAATTCTATTCTTAATTACAATCAAATCTAAGATTACAAAAAGAGCGATCGCAATCCGCTCTTTTTTCTGATTTATTATATTTCTATATAAAAGCTAAGCTATTTTTTACTGCTCAAACATCAATTAAATCAGAGTAATTTAAAATACAAATCCCAGTTCAGTTAATCATAATTTGTGGGATAATAAAAGACGCGATTTATCGCGTCCCTACATCAGAGCCTCATAACTAAATTCAACAACACCTAACTTAATCTATAAATTCCGATTCATGAATTTCTTCAATAGATTGAGACGCATTCAAAGAATTAGATACTTCAGGTTGAGAAGCAGCATCCAACTGTTGCTGTTGTGTAAATGTTTCTGCTGGTAATTCACCAAAATAACTACCAAAA
>JBCCSG010000210.1:0-12667 GCA_039200565.1 Cyanobacteria bacterium P01_D01_bin.50
GCACCAACCAGGGTTTTGTGACAATTGCGGCCATTCCTGAGATGGTGAAATTATTGCTCAACAAAAACTAAAATTGAAGTTTATAAAAGAACAGAGAAAAGAAGAAGTACTCGAAAAAGCAGGATTGAAATTCATTGGTATTCATGATAGCCAAAAATTTCATATTTATGGGAAGAGTTCATAAATTACGAACTCTTATTTTACGGTAAATTTTTTTCATTCTTCATACTTGATTCTTCATGAGTCGTCAACGCATCCTACAATCAGGAGTAAGTTATACATTTAGTAAATATTTCGAGTTACCTTATGCACCAGCAGATATTTTGTTGGAGTTAGGATGTACTTATGTACGTTCTCAATTACAATTACCAAAATATGAAAGTGAACTTGATTGTATTGATTTTTTGAGCCGTTATTTACCGCGAAATCTTAACTACGTTAACCCAATTAGCGAAGCAGCGCGTCGGGAAGTATTGATTGCACCAACTTTACTAGAAATTTGTGCTGAAACTAAATCTGAATTAAATATTGAGTATCCAGTTAATGTTAGTAACTTTTTAAAAGGCAGTTTCGATTATTTTATTTCCTCGTCTAATGCTTTAATAGTCATAGAAGCAAAACAATCAGATTTAAGTCGAGGATTTACCCAACTAGCTGTAGAATTAATTGCATTAGACCAATGGATTGATTCTCCAGTAACAGTATTATATGGTGCCGTAACCACTGGAGAAGATTGGCGATTTGGAATCTTCTACCGTCAAGAAAAAAAAATTGTGCAAGATATCAAATTATATAGAGTTCCAGAAGAATTAGAATCGTTATTGCGAGTACTAATTGGTATTCTAACTACACCAATAGAAAACAATGAACAATGAACAATTTTTTATTTAACTAATTTCAAACCCAAAAATAAAGCCGCCACAGTACCCGCAACAGAAATTTCACCTTTCATAATTTTCTCCAAAATCTCATCAATCGGAATTAATATCACCTCAATTTCTTCTGTAACATCTAACTTTCGCGTACCAGTTTTCACAACATTTTCTGCGATAAATAAATGTAATTGAGTAGTATCCTTACTAGGTTTATCATAAAGGATTCCGATTTTCCTTACAACTGATGCAACATAACCAGTTTCCTCCTCAAGCTCCCTGATTGCTGCAACCTCACCGCTCTCTTCTTCCGGATTAAAACCACCAGCCGGAAGTTCAATAAAAAAATCACCTATAGCGTGTCTATATTGCTTGACAAAAACAACTTCTCCATCACCAGTAATTGGTAACATTATCGCTACATCTGGTCTAATAAAAACAAAATAATCATCAATTACTTCCCCATTCGGTAACTCTATTTCATCTTGCCGAATTTGACACCAAGGATGATTTAATGCCATTATCGATCGCAAAACCTTCCATTTTTCTAAATTACTCATAAATTTAATTTACTAGAATTAAAATAATAGCTTACTATTTAATATCGATCGTCAAACACAGAGCATTAAACATCGGAAAAAAATTGTATCCTCCTCAGCGAAACTTTGCGTTTAACCTCAGCGAAACTTTGCGTTTAAAAAAAATATAATTCCTCATATAAACCTCTTAATATAAACTAATTAACTAGGGTACTCTTATTCCCAACACCCAATCATGCAAATCGACGTTGAAACATTTACCGTAAATAAACGCTTTCCCTTAACAATTAGTCGCGGCACCACCGCTAAAACAACAAATGTGTGGGTAAAAATATCAGAAGATGGCATCCAAGGTTGGGGAGAAGCATCACCTTTTAGCGTTGGTAATTATCCACAATCTACCGAGATTATTCAAGAATCCATATTACAAATTGCTCCCAACTTACAAACATTTCACCCCTTACAACGCTCCTCCATCGAACAAATATTAACTTCATCCCAAATCCCTTCCGCCGCCATTGCCGCCCTAGATACCGCCTTACACGACTGGATGGGAAAACGTACAGGGTTGCCCTTGTGGCAAATATGGGGGCTTGACAAAAATGCGATCGCCCCAGTTTCTGTGACTATCGGCATCAATTCCCCAGAAGGTGCTAGAGCCAGGGTAAGAGATTGGTTGCAATTCATGGATGTCAAAATGTTAAAAGTAAAATTGGGTAACCCCCAGGGCATTGATGCCGATCTAAAAATGCTTGATGCTATACGTCAAGAAGCACCAACACCCGATTTATATGTAGATGCTAATGGGGGTTGGAGTTTGGAAGTTGCCCGACAAATGTGCTTTACACTTGCCGATATGGGTGTAAAGTATGTTGAGCAGCCCTTAGCAAGGGGAGAAGAAAATAGTTTAATGGAATTAAAAAAATCATCTCCCCTACCTATTTTTGTAGATGAAAGCTGCTTTACTAGCGCCGATATTCCAAATCTGGCACAATGTGCTGATGGTGTTAATATCAAGTTGATGAAATCCGGGGGGTTAACCGAAGCGATGCGGATGATACATACAGCCCGCGCTTGTGGTTTACAAGTAATGTTTGGCTGCTATTCTGATAGTGCGCTGGCAAATACTGCTGCAGCACAACTGGCACCATTAGCCGATTATTTAGACTTGGATAGTCATCTGAATTTAATTGACGATCCTTTTACGGGTGCATTGATTGAAGAGGGTAAAATCTTACCAAATAGTTTACCAGGGTTGGGGGTGGAGCTAGGTGCGTTTGCCGCTTAATCAAAAAATTGCCATTTTGCTACATGAGGGTATTCGCGGGACTCATGGTAAAACCGGGTTGTCTTTATTACGTTATAGTGATGCAACCATAGTTGCTGCCATCGACCGCGATTGCCCAGGAGAGTCAATAGCCGAGTTAACAGGAATTAAACGCGATGTGCCCATTGTTGCCTCTGTTAAAGACGCTTTGAAGTTCAAAGCACAGGTTTTAGTAATTGGTATTGCTCCTAAAGGTGGTAGTTTACCGGACGATTATTGGCATGAAATTAAAGATGCTTTATTAGGAAGAATGTCAATTGTTAACGGTTTGCATAGCCCCTTGGGTACTAGCCCGGAATTAAAAACTTTGTTGAAACCGGGGCAATTAATTTGGGATGTTCGTAAAGAGCCATCTAATGTAAATGTTTGTACCCTTGCGGCGAGAAATCTTCCTTGCAAGCGGGTGTTGACAGTGGGAACGGATATGGCAGTTGGTAAAATGTCTACAAGTATAGAGTTACATCGTTTGTCGCGGCTGCGGGGTTTGCGTACCAAGTTCATCGCTACCGGACAAACGGGTTTGATGTTAGAAGGAGATGGTGTACCTTTGGATGCCGTACGGGTAGATTTTGCTGCAGGTGCGGTAGAGCAAGTGGTAATGCGTTATGGCAAAAATTACGATATTTTACATGTTGAAGGGCAAGGTTCCTTACTACATCCAAGTTCCACGGCGACGTTACCTTTAATACGCGGTTCTCAACCTACACAAATGATATTAGTACATCGTCTCGGACAAAATGAAGTAACTGAAGGGGTGCCAATTCCGCCTTTAGCAGAAGTGGTTAAATTATATGAAATGGTTGCTAGTGGTGCGGGTGCTTTCGCATCAGTACCAGTAGTTGGCATTGCTTTGAATACTCATAATTTTGATGAGGAGACGGCAAGAAAAGGGATTAGCCAAGTAGAAACGGAAACTGGGTTACCTTGTACAGATGTAATTAGGTTTGGTGGGGATAAGTTATTAGATGCGGCGATCGCTTCGCGCATGCCCGAAGGGCTTATCGCAAATTGAATACTTATCATATACTCGCGCTCTACAGCCTTCAAATTATTCACATTTATTTTTATTGTTAACCCTTAACCTCTTACTTCTTATCCCTTACCTGAGAAAATAGCACCATTCGGAATCTCTATCCTTTCTCAATCAAATTTAATAATGGTAATTAAGTTATATAAAATCGCCACTCACGATTATAGTGCTTTGATTGGATTTTTTGTAGCTAGTATTGCTTTAAACATACGTAATTTAAATGAGAAAACTACCAAAAGTAAGATTTATCGAGCCGAATCTAAAACTTTTATACAAAATCTACGACCGTTAACATTTAAGGACAAGAGCAAAAAATGTATTAATATGCAAGTGAGTGGTTTAATAGATTGATTTTTGAGAGTCATTATCCAGTGTAGGGACAAGCCCTTCCCCCTTCTGAGGTAAAACACGGTAGAATAAATTCAAAAATTCAATATAGAATTAAATTTTATAAAATAGTTCATTCCTTAATGACAATTTTCTCTGACTGAGTTAAGTTTACAACTGCTCAGCAAGAGTTAAAAAATTAGTCGGAAAGCGGATTGAAATTACAAATGTCTTTTGTCAACATTAAGGGCATTCTCAATTGCTGATAGGTTAAGCTAATGCTCACAGACACGATTCTCCGTAATCGCTACAAAATTCTTAAAGAACTGGGACGCGGTGGATTTAGTGTCACCTATCTTGCGGTAGATATGGATTTACCAGGAAATCCAAAATGTGTAGTCAAACAACTTAAAACTCGGCAATCGAATAACACAATTTTGCAGATTGCGAAAAAATTGTTTGAGAGAGAAGCACAGGTACTCTACCGTTTGGGTAAGGCACACAAACAAATTCCCGAAATGTTGGCTCATTTTGAGGAGAATGAGGAATTTTATTTAGTCCAAGAATTCGTAGATGGACATGATTTAACCAAGGAAATCAAACAGCGGCATCGATTGAGCGAAGAAAAGGTAATTAAACTTTTACAGGAAATATTAGAAGTTCTAAGCTTTGTCCATGAAAATAATGTAATTCACCGCGATATCAAATTGCGGAATATTATGCGCCGCCGCGAAGACGGAAAAATCGTGCTGATTGATTTTGGTGCGGTAAAAGAAATCAAGGGTTTGGCGAGAAACGAACATGGGGATGTCAATTCGACTTTGATCATCGGTACTCCCGGTTATATGCCAGACGAACAAGCTAATGGTAAACCGAGATTATGCAGCGATGTTTATGCAGTTGGAATGCTCGGGATTCAAGCATTAACCGGGATATCCCCTCGTGAATTACCATTTAATCCCGATAACGGCGAATTAATTTGGCGCAATTCGGCGGATATCAGCGACAGATTAGCTGAAGTTTTGACGGGTATGGTACGCCATCACTTTAGTCAACGTTATCAAACAGCAGCCGAGGCGTTAAAAGCCCTTAAGTCGCCAGTAATACTACTACCGAAAGCAAATTTTGCGAGTGATACTCTGCCCGATACTCTAGCGTCAACGATTCGTAAATCGCGCCCTACAGTATCTCCCATACTTCAAACTTTGGGATTATTAGGTTTAATGGGATTTGGATTTGGTTTAGGAGTTTTCGGATGGAGTACCTTTCAATCTAGTTCTAATCTTAATAAACCCACTCTAAATACTACAGAGGTTCAGGATACTGTTCTTAAAAAGATAAATAGTTCTACAACACCTAAAACATCTAAAGATCAATATCCCAAGATATTTTTACCTTCTACGCCTAGAGTAGTAGATAGTAAAACCAAACCGATTTTTTTACCTTTTATACCATTCTTGAACGACGATCGCATTCAACGCACGGAGGAAACTTCTCAATCAATATCTAAGGATAAAAAAATTAAATATGTGCCAAAATCTAAACCCAAACCAATTCAACCAAAAATTCAGCCAGATATAAGAACTTCTATAGTTAAGGAAGAAAAGTCTAATTCTATTACTAAATTTTTAACGCCGAAGCCTAAAGATAATCAAAAAGATTTACCTTCTATCTCAACATCCCCATTTAAGGATAAAGAGCGAGAAAATTCTCACACATCTTTACCTTCTATACCTTTAAAAGAAGATAAACAAAAAGAAGAGGCGGTGGCAACTCCAACTCCAACACCTTCAGCATCTCAATCGGAATCCATTGATCGACAAAAAGAAAAGAAGGAAAAGGATTCAGATTCGTCAGCAGCACCAACTCCAACTCCAACACCTTCACCATCTCAATCTGAATCCATTGATGAGCAAGACGAAAAGAAGGAAGAAAATTTAGATTCGGCAACAACACCAACACCAAAACCAACAACATCTCAATCTGAATCAGTTGATAAACAAGATGAAGAGAAGGAAGAGGATTCAGATTCGGCAGCACCAACACCAACTCCACCCCAATCAGAATCACAAGAAAATCAAGCTCCTGCTTCACCTTCTTCACCAGCAATCGAGAATGAGACACCATCGCCAAAACCAACTGCTTCTCCCTATGAAAGTGAGGATAGCGTTACCATTCCTACCAATTCACCTCCAGAAACCTCAATAGAAGGTAATAGTTATCATAAATTTATTGCCATACCAACACCTTCTCCAACACCTGAGATTGAAATTCAACCAACTGCTTCGCCAACACCTTCTCCAACACCTGAAGTTGAAATTCAATCTACTGCTTCGCCAACACCTTCTCCAACACCTGAAGTTGAAATTCAATCTACTGCAACACCTTCACCTTCTCCAACGCCTGAAGTTGAAATTCAAGTAACTCCTCAAGCTCAAGCGACTCCAGCACCCCATGAAGCCGAAATTGAAGTAACTCCTCAAGCTCAAGCGACTCCAACACCCCATGAAGCCGAAATTGAAATCACTCCCCAAGCTCAAGCGACTCCAACACCCCATGAAGCCGAAATTGAAATCACTCCCCAAGCTCAAGCGACTCCAGCACCCCATGAAACCGAAATTGAAATCGCTCCTCAAGCTCGCGCAACTCCAGCACCTGCAACCGCTGAGGTTAAACCAACTCCAACTCCAACTCCAACTCCAACTCCTGCAACACAAAAAGGCTTATCTTTAGAAAGTTTTGCGATCTAAGTGAAAGTTGAATCAGACTATAAAAAGATATACCAAGAACGTAACTTCTATTCCAACAAGGAACTGCCAATAAATAAATTAAAAATTTGGATGCTAAATTGTAGTGTTGCTTTCCCAGGTTCCGAGTTTTGCTTGTGAGAAGCATTCAAATTTTTGACTTCAGGGGTATATATGGGCGCACCTTTTCCACCATATAAATATTATCATAAATTACAGTATTTTGGTCTACAAAATATTTTTAAATTGAAGCACCAGTAAAACACTTTTAAAATTTGAAGATAGCTTTGCGTGAAATTGCAATCGTCTTTAGACTAGAAAATATAGAAATCGCCTCCTATAAAAAACTTGCTATGAAAAGTAAATGGAAGTCATTGATACTCGCAGCCGGGTGGGTATTACTCTCGCTCTTGTCTTCTGTCTTTATTATCTTGACTCAATCTCCTCAAATTACAGTTGCTCAACAACCTGCTGTAATTATCAAAACTCCCAAAACAGAAACGATTTCAGAATCTACCGATAACAAAAAACCAGAATCATCTAACCCCTCCGAGAGTAATACCAAAAAACCGGAAGCAGAATCAGAAGTAGAAGCAAAGCCCACACCTGAAGAAATCGCTCGTCAGAAAAAACTGATGGAAGCAGACAAGCTTTACCAAGCAGGAAACATAGCCGAAGCTGAAAAAATATACCGCCAAGCAAAAGAACCTTTTGCGAATACATCCGATATACAAGCACCAACTGAAGCTATAGTAAACCCTGCAAAACTATCACCATCTGGTAAAGTTTATTGGCGAGAAGCACAAGCGGGAATCGCCACTAATTTACGAACTAAAACTTTAGTACCATTAAAACTTTTAGTTGAAAACTATCCAGAGTTCATTCCGGGTAATATAAAATATGCTCAATCTCTGAAAAAATACGGTCAAGAGAAAAAAGCTTTAGAAGTACTTGAAAGAGCCACATCCCTTTATCCCGACCAAGCCGAATTGGTAAAAGTAAGAGTAGAAGCCCTTTCAGACGAGAAAAAATGGATGCAAGCCTCCTTAGCGGCGCGTCAATTTGCCATTCTCAACCCCGAAAATTCCCAAGCCAAGGAATTCACTCAAATTGCAGATGAGAAACTGAAAAAATACACATCTTATATCCGTAGAGAAACCAGAGGAAACGCGATCGCCAACATAATTACAGGTGTCGTAGGTTATGCTGCCACAGGTAGTCTTCTCGGTCCCTTTTCCGCCCTAGATTCTACCATGATGCTGTTAAAGGGAGAAAAAAGCGTAGGTCGTTCCGTAGCCAAACAAGCTAAAAAGCGGATGGAATTAATTGAAGACAAAGAAGTAAACGAATATATTAATGAAATAGGGCAAAAACTAGCTAAAATTGCCGGAAGAAATGAATTTGAATACGAATTCTTCGTCATACCCGATAAAAACCTCAACGCCTTCGCCTTACCCGGCGGAAAAATTTTCCTGCATACCGGTGCGATCGCCAAAACAAATTCGGAAGCAGAAATAGCTGGATTAATTGGACATGAATTAGCTCACGTAGTCCTATCCCACGGATTTCAACTGGTAACTCAAGGTAACTTAATATCCAATATAACTCAGTACGTTCCACTAGGTGGAACCGTTGGCAGAATACTTACTTTCGACTACAGCCGCGACATGGAACGTCAAGCAGATAGATTGGGAACCCGGCTATTAACAGCCGGTGGTTACGCTGCTGACGGCTTGCGTAACTTAATGGTAACCATGAGAGACGAGCAGAAAAATCTTCCTCCCACATGGTTATCGACTCACCCTGGAGGCGCTGAAAGGGTAAATTATTTAGAAAGTTTGATTACCACCAATGGTTACAATCGTTACGCTTACGAAGGAGTAGGCAAACATCAAAAAATTAAAGATAAAGTTAAACAAATAATGAAAGAAAGAGAAGAGAAAAAAGAGAAAAAGGACGACGAAGATAGAAAACCACAGGAAGAGAAGAAGCCACAGGAAGAGAAGAAACAAGAAGATAGCTGATTAATGTAACCGTTGTAGACAGCCAAAACTTGTTCAATTTTCGCTCCCAAATTAGCCGCACGCTGAAGAATCGTTTTATCTGTCACAGCCTTTTGAATAGCTCGTGAGTGTTTTTACCTTTTTACAAATCAAGACACTCCCGAATCATTTAACAAAAATCTTCGTCACTACAAATCAGTAACTCCCTTTCAATTTCTATAGGAGGATGATTTATGTCATCTAGACCTTTTAAGTTAGTATTTCTAAGCAGTCTGGCATTATCAGTATTATTCGGTAACTCCCCTGCAATGGCACAATACAACTCCTCAGGCGATGCTGTTGTAGTACCGACAACTGGCGGAAGTACTAGAACAACCACAACCCCCACAGGCACCTCAACCACAACCAGAACCCGTACATCAACCCCAACCGGCACCTCAACCACAACCTCCACAAGCAGTTCTTCTTCAACAACAACAGTTGACACCGCAACTAGATTTAGTTGTCAAATGGATAACGGTAGCTATACAGTAATGTACTCTCCTCAAAGTCAACCAAATCAATATTTTGCTTGGGCTACTCCCCAAGCCTTAGGTGGTGGTTGGGACGAACAAAGACGTTGCCTTACCATTGCTCAACGCCTAGAAACTTATCGTCCACAAGGTTTATTAGAACTTCGTACCGCAACCTTAAATGGATACGACGTTTTGTGTGTAACTACCGAAGCTAACCCTGCTTGTCAACTAGTGCTAACAGTTCCTCCCGGTAAAGACGCTTTCCAAGTACGCAACGGCGTTTTCCAAAATTTAGTTTCAGCAGATAGCGGACAGCAAACCATCGGCATTAACACCTATAGAGGAGGCGGATTAGAAGACGCAATCGATTTAGGTCGAACCTTACTTGGTGGTGGAAAGCGCGTGGTGTCAAGAGATGCCATTCAGCTAAAACCTTTCCTAGACAAAGAAGATGGCGGAAGTGGCAAATTAATGGGAAACGTTAAAAAAACTCGTCCTCAGTCTACACCTCAAACTGGTACCCGTTTAAATCCCGATAAATTCCGTTAAATAAAAACTAATTTTCTTGTGGTGTAAGCAAGGATGTCCGCCTAATTATTGACGTAGAGACATTGCAATGCAAAGTCTCTACAATTTCATGTCTCAAATTAGTACCCATTTTGCACTAATATTATTCCTAATGCCCCATTCCCAAATCCAAAATGTTCCGTCCTCAACCCATAGAACCCAAACCCGGACAAGAATCAGTATGGGATTATCCACGTCCCCCTCGATTGGAAGATACCGATAAACACATTCAAATTATCTTTAACGGCGAAACAATTGTAGATACTAACAGAGCAAAGCGCATGTTAGAAACCAGTCATCCTCCCACTTACTACATTCCGCCAGAAGATATCAAAATGGAATACTTCATCCAGACACCGCAATCTAGTTTTTGCGAATGGAAAGGGCGTGCTAGTTATTACACAATTAAAGTGGGTGATAAAAAAGCGGAGAATGCAGCCTGGTTTTACACTAACCCGAGCGTTGCATTTGTATCACTCAAAGATTATCTCGCTTTTTACGCTCCTCTAATGGATGCTTGCTACGTAAACGGTGAAAAAGTAGAACCGCAACCAGGTAACTTGTATGGTGGTTGGATAACTAGCGATATAGTTGGGCCATTTAAAGGTATTCCCGGTAGTTGGGGATGGTAATTTGAGTTAAAAGTTAAATCATAACGCTGGCAATAACACAAATAATTTTGCATACCCACTGATAAATTTGCGAATATTCCACCATATGAACTTTGATTGGTAATACATACTAGTACAGCGCGGCTTAAATCAACCAACCATTCGTAAAACCTCAAAGCTAGGAAAAATAATACTTTTGACTTTTGACTTTTGACTTTTGACTTCCGCGCAGCGGTACTAGCAGCTTCATCAACCAGTGATAACGAGCGAGCAATGTGTTTCTATTCCTTCGACTCCTTATAGTTAATGTGGTGGAGTATTGCGACAAAATCAGAAAAAATAAAACAACAAAAAAATAGATTTCAAAAATGAAAAAACCCGGTGAAACCGGGCAGATGCACTGTTTGTCGAATTTAGCAGTGATGGCTACTATCTAATATCACAATTACACAGACTCTATTTCGCAAGTTAAAGGACAAGCTGCATAAACAGTTGTATTTAATTCTTCTTCTTCCCCATGCAACCAGCTTAACCACTTCATTTCTGTGGGATGAATCCCTCGAAGTGTTAGTACCCCAGCAGCAACTACTACTGCCATAACATTAAACATAATTAAGCTACCTGCAACAACCAAAACCGCGCTAGCAGGCATTACCGATTGCAAAACAATGGAAAGTAAACATCCAACTGTGGCCATCAAAACAACTAAAGGAAAACCGACAACCAGCAAGCATACTGCCAGTGTAAAAGTCCATATCAAAAAGCTTTTTATCATTAATAAAGAGTAAGTTTTTCCCATATCAGTAGTGTGTGACAAAGCCATTAGTTTTCCTCCAAAATACAATAAATAGATTGAAATCGAACGATAATTTATTAATTCCCAGCGGGATCAAGATATTCAACTTACATGGAAATCAAGTATATATAAGTTGACTGGGAAAATGAGCATTTATTTAATAAACTTTACAGTTAATATTTCGTAATTATGTTTTGACTTCCATTTTTGGATTAACTATTGAGTTTCTTTTAATCATCTATCGAAAGGCATACAGGTTCATAAAAGTCGAATAATTAAGACTTTAGAGAGAAGGCTTTATTTCGGCTGCTTAACATTTCTTATCAAAATACGACTCAATTCTAATAGTTTATTTTCAGGGATGGATAATACTCGAATACTATATAAGTTGTCGGAATTTGTGTTGCAAAGGAATTCAGTTTTTCACCAATATTGAGGCAGGTTAACGATTGAGAATATTTTTCTACATTCAATATTTAAAACGAGGCTTTATAAAAAAATGTGGATTAAAAGGTTGTCTTTTGTAGGAGAGGAAATCGAGATAAAATGTGGCAATACCCTATAACAGTATCGCTACAATTACAAAACCCACTCCAAGAGTGGGTTTTAATCTTCTTATTCCCATGGACTAAGATTTCCGATAAAATTTTTCTCTCACTCCCTCCCTCATTCAAAACCGGTAATCTTTCACCGGGAAGAGAGAGAGTAGCCCACCTTGGGGTGGGCTTAGCTTGTGTAGACACAGACTGAAGCCTGTGAACTTTTTTATGAATAGGACTTACGCAACTGGCATATTTTCTTTGTAGGGTGCTGTGACACTTCGACTAATTTTCAACCTGGTACACCACGGCTTAAATAAGGCAACCATAAAAAATGGCTGAAAAGCCTAGAAAATCAAACTTTTTACTTCTTACTTTTTACTTCTTACTTCCGCGAAGCGGTACTAGTAATAAGGCTTGTGGTGTCACGCACCAACCGAGTCTTGTGACAATTGCGGCCATTCCTGATGAATTGAGATGCTCACATTTAGTTGTTAAATTTTTTAATCAAAATAACGATAGTCAAAACAACTGTACTATAACTGTAATATCAAAACTAATAATTTCTTAGTTATCATTCAATTTGCATCTCAACCCATTGGTGTCATGTCCAAACGCCTACTGATAGTTGAATCTCCCGGTAAAGTTAAGAAGCTGAGTAAAATCCTGGGAAGTGAGTGGATTGTTCGTGCTAGTTGCGGTCATATTCGCGAACTCAGCAATGAAGGTGAGGATTCTTTGGGTTTTATTATGGATGGTAGTAAGGTGCGGTGTCGCTACATTCCCCGTAGTCA
>JBCCSG010000211.1:0-12640 GCA_039200565.1 Cyanobacteria bacterium P01_D01_bin.50
CAAGTAATCTAGCCATTCGCTGAGTAATTACAGTACCGCTAGCACCCGTATCGACAATCATTTCAAATTGGCGCTTGCCGTTAAAAGTAACATCAATAATTGGCGTACCCCCAATACGCCGCTTGATTGGGGCGCTAAATACCATAGCCTGACGACTGTCTTCTTGAATCGGTACTGCGGCGTATACTTCTTTTGTTTCAATGGGTATCGGTATAGCTTTGACAGGAGTTGGTAGCGGTTGTGGTGATTTAGGAAGCGGGGGTAATTTCTGTGGTGCGGCAATGGGAGATTGAAAATTCTGCTGTAATATCTTTTGTACAGCTGGGGGAACCTGCATTTTTTGACGCGCAATAGATTCTTTCAACGGCGGTACTGTTACCACTATTTTTTCAGGCTCTGGCGGTGGTGGAGGTTGTCGGAGGGCAATAGATTTTTCTAGAGCATAATCAAAATGGCGCTGGTATTCCCCAACTTTTGCTTTAGCGATGGGGTAGTACCGGCTTTGAGGCTGAACCGATTTCATCAAATTCATGGCATCTTGATAATAATTAGCCACTAATTTCCAATCTTCTGGCGATTGAGCCGATTGACTTATACTAAAACCACCCGCTGCTTTATCCAATCCCATTTCAAATGAAGTTGGTTCCACAGTTTCTTCATCGTTTTCAGTTAACTTTGGAAGTTGAGTGGGTTTTACTTCTAACGATAATGATTCCGAATGTACGACAGGAGGCGTACTCGGTGCCGATTCCTGGGTGGGAGTCGAATGAGTTTTAACTGTTTTTTGTTCTTGACTACAGGCAACACCAACTATAGTTAATGCGCTCCACAGTGAAATTAAAGCTGCACGGGAAAACAAAGGCTCAAGCATAATAATTTTTGATTTTACCAAGCCCTTGGGGGCAAAAATCTACTGTCCTTCTTTTAATTATTTAACATTGCTCAACCGGCGCTGTGTGCCCGATCGTTCGTTTGAGGGAAAATAATATGGTTAAAAGTAAAATTTCCCCGCGGAGGATGCCCTTTTAACTATTCTAGTCAGAAGAAGAGTAAGCTGCGATTAAAATAGCAACGCCCTTTTCAACGTATCTCTATAAGTTTTAATAGTAGTTAAGACGGTATATAGACTTGAAAAACTCCTTCGCGCGCTAAAGCATAGTTAAATAGCCCCCTTGTTGCAATACTCATCCCCAATCATAAAAGAAAAACTGACCCAAATTTATCATAATTCCCTTATTTTTGAACGATAAATACAATGCTAAAAAATTATTATTCATTCGAGCCTTATTTTAGCTCAGGGTGCTGCTTATTATTGTAATTAAGCTATCTGATATCATCTCTGTGCCTTTTGACAGTAAAAATGTAACTAAACCAGGAAGTTCGATTGTGTTTTTTGATTTACATTTGTGATTGACTTCTAAAAATAAAAAAAACTAAGTGAATTAACTCGTGGGATAATTATTTTTGCGGTGAATGGCTAATTGCCCTATCCAATCGTTGCTTTATCGTTTTATTGCTTATGCCTCTGTTTGACGCAACACCTGCTCTACTTGTTCTGGCAGATGGAACCAGCTATCGCGGTTGGTCTTTTGGTGCTACAGGTACCGCCATCGGAGAAGTCGTTTTTAATACCGGCATGACGGGATATCAAGAAGTAATGACCGACCCTAGTTATTGCGGTCAAATCATCGTGTTTACCTATCCGGAGCTAGGAAACACTGGTATAAATTCAGAGGATGCAGAGTCAGACAAGCCTCATTTACGAGCTTGTATAGCCAGAAATATTTGTTATCGACCAAGCAACTGGCGAGCAACCCAATCTTTACCCGAGTACTTAAAAGAGCATCAGATACCAGGAATTTATGGTGTAGACACTCGCGCTCTTACTCGTAAGATACGTAACCAAGGAGCAATGAATGGAGGTATTTCTACTGAAATACTCGACCCGCCGGAGTTACTTGAACTTGTAAATGCAGCCCCATTGATGAGTGGGTTAAATTTGGTCAAAGAGGTAACGACGACACAGGTTTACGAGTGGTCAGAAGCGACTACGAGTGCATGGGAATTTAATGGGGTAGCAAACGAGAGCGAAAAATTAACCGTTGTAGCCCTAGATTTTGGTGTCAAACGTAATATCTTAAGGCGCTTAGCAAGTCATGGTTGTCGGGTAATTGTAGTTCCAGCAGATACTCCAACCCAAGAAATTCTGAAACACAACCCAGACGGCATTTTTCTTTCCAATGGACCAGGAGATCCAAGTGCGGTTACCGAAGGAATTGAAACCGCCAAAGCATTGCTAGAATCCTCCAAACCCATATTTGGTATTTGTATGGGACATCAGATTTTGGGTCAAGCCTTGGGAGCGAAAACTTATAAACTCAAATTTGGTCATCGTGGTTTAAATCAGCCAGCAGGTTTGAGTAAACGAGTCGAAATTACTTCTCAAAACCACAGCTTTGCGATAGATCCCAATTCACTACCCGATAGTGATGTAGAAATTAGCCACTTTAATTTAAATGACAATACCGTTGCTGGAGTAAAACATAAGTCCCTACCAATTTTCTCGGTACAATATCACCCAGAAGCTTCTCCTGGTCCTCACGATGCAGATTATCTATTTGAGCATTTTGTTCAAGCAATGAGAACATCTCGTCAAGCAATTACTGCCCGGGTGAGGTAAAGGGTTCCCAGCCGGAATTTTTTCTCCTAAAAAAATTACTATGGGTGCCCGTAAAAATGGAAAAAGTAAAAAATTGTAGTTGGGGTTAAACTTCCACTATCTCACTACCCCTATCTTTTGCAACAGGGGTTAAAGTAGACAACAGACACAAAAAACATCTATACTTGAGCGTTTGCTTTCACCATGAGGAGGGAATTATTGCTGAGCCACTAAATCTAACCGTTAGCCTGCGAGGTACTCGCGAAGTCAGGGATAACTGTCAGCTATTCCGCCTCACAGGCTTGTTAGACGCGTTTTCCGAGCCGACGTTTCGTAAGGTACTTAGTAATAAAATTAAGGAAGGACCCAAACATGTTATTTTGGATCTTTCGCAAATCGACTTCGTAGATAGTTCTGGTCTAGGAGCTTTGGTACAGTTAGCCAAGCAGGCTCAAACCGCCGAAGGTACCTTTCAAATCGTCACTAACGCCCGCGTTACTCAGACAGTCAAGCTCGTGCGCTTGGAAAAGTTTCTTGCCTTGCAAACTTCAGTTAATGAGGCTTTAGAAAACACCAAGAATAATTGACGGCTTGATAGTCAAAAATTAGCTATCCGAGATTTAAATCTGGATAGCTTAATTTTTCTTTTTCCGGAAATTTAACCGCATAGAGATGGGAATTCATAAAACTGATTTTACTTTCGTCAGTGGATAAAGCAGATAACTTTTTTCTTCTTAACTCTGGTAATATCAAAAATAATATTTTAAAGTAGGTATAATTATTGTAAATTACAACTAGTAGCTGTTCTACAAAAAAATCCTGGCATGAGGTATTTTAGCAAAAGTCCTTATTAATTAATTTCAGATAATGTTTTATATACAGCCGTTGACGGTTAGGTTTTCGGTTAATAAAACTAGCATCAATAAAAATTCAACAAAATGCTATTAAACTAAAAGAGCGAGCTAAAATTATTAAGAAACTTTTATATTGATCGCGGTAATAAGCATGAAACAGTACGATAAAAAAGAGCAGGTAGTAACCAAACTCCTCAAAGTTACCACTTCCCGATAATTAGTAATCTTCGAGGAATGATTAAGTTGTGAAATCAAAGGAGGAAAAGCAATTAAATGCAGGTTCATCCGCTGCCCCTAAGGATTCCTATGATTCACGTGAGTCTGAGCCAAATGCAAAACAATTGTTACCGAGGCTTTCTCAATCGCAACTACAGCAACTTTCTCCTACTGCTCTTGCTTATTTAGGCGATGCAGTTTATGAATTGTATGTCAGGAGGTATTACTTGTTACCACCCCAACGAGTAGAAAATTACCATCGTTTGGTAGTAGCACAAGTAAGAGCCGAAAAACAGGCGAAAATGTTAAACTTGCTCAGCCCTCATCTGAATAGTAATGAACTAGAAATTGTTCGTAAGGGTCGTAACGCCGCCACAGGTCGTCCCAAACGTGTAGATCCCCAAACATATCGACAGGCTACAAGTCTGGAAACTTTGATTGGCTATTTATATCTCACCAATACCGAACGATTAAGCGAACTTCTGCAAAAACTTGTTCTAGAGTCATAGCAGAAATATCAAAGGTCGAATGTCAAAAATGCTGGGATCCTGGGTAAAAAAGAGGTGAATGTTATGGCATAAATAGTCCCATTCGGGAGTCCTCGAAGACAGGGATAAGCAAATTGTGCTTGCGTTACTCTAAGAGTCAGGAAGCTGTTGCTTGCGTCGCCCTCAGAGCGATACACGCTCATGGCTGCGGCGAGCGGGTTTCCTTTATGAGATAAGATGCCGGATGCTACACTAATTAACTGGTTTATGTTAGTCGCCCGGAGGGCGGTGAACGCATGGGGAACGTCGTAGTAAAACGAGAAAGAAATAGCCGCAAGTTGGCAAGCGATAAACTAATAGCCCAAGCACATTTACGGAAATAGTAACCCGCTAAGAGTGAATACTCATATGACGAACAAACCAAGAAAGATTAAGAGTAATGAAAAAAATCCCCGAAAACCCTTGAAAATTAAAAGTAAGCGTTTTTCATCTGGGTCCTTTAGTAAATCAAACGATAGAAATAATAACCACTTAGTTGATAAACCTCGTCAAAATCGTTCTAATTTTGAATATCCATCATCAACGGAAGCACCTTTAAATAGCGACCTCATTTACGGTCGTCATACAGTTCTAAGTACTTTGGAAAATCAGGGTCGTCTCAATCGTATTTGGATTACATCTCGTTTACGCTACGATCACCGTTTTCATGATTTACTTTTGCAAGCTAAAGGAAATGGTACAGTTATAGACGAAGTGGAAGCCACCCGCTTAGACCACATTACAAGAAATGCGAATCATCAAGGAGTCGTCGCACAAATTGCTCCTTACGACTATTTTGATTTACATGATTTGGTGGAAAAGGCAAAATACGTAACGGATACACCAGTGATAGTCGTTGCTGATGGTATCACCGATCCCCACAATTTGGGAGCAATCATTCGCACCGCTGAGTCAATAGGTGCCCAAGGCTTGGTGATTCCACAGCGCAGGGCAGTTGGTATTACTTCTACAGTTATGAAAGTCGCAACTGGTGCTTTAGATCGTTTCCCCGTGGCTAGAGTAGTTAATCTCAGTCGTGCTCTGGAAGAATTAAAAGCCGACGGTTTCTGGATTTACGGTACTGCCAGCAATGTTGGTCAACCAATACATACAGTCAATTTTAAAGGTTCACCAATTGTTTTAGTAATCGGTTCCGAAGGCGAAGGTCTAAGTATGTTGACACAAAAATGCTGCGATGTTCTAGTTTCAATTCCCTTACAAGGAAAAACTCCTAGCCTCAATGCTTCAGTAGCAGCGGGTATGGCTCTGTATGAAATTTATCGCCAGCGCTGGAACAACACGCTTTATTTGGAAAATTTGCAAAAAACCCCTTCCAAAAACTATATGTAAAAGAGTATAAAGAAGTGTAAAGAAAAAAAACCGACAGTATAGTTCTTTAACAACCACTATCAACTTTAGTAATCGGCGAAAACCATGAGCAGGATCGGAAATACTTTCAAAGAATTCGCGACCAACGTCTCTGATAACCTTGGCTTAGCTTGGTGGGTAGAGATTCAAACGAGAAATCCCAAGTGTACTTATTACTTCGGACCTTTTCTCAACGGTACAGAAGCGAAAGCTGAAGTAAAAGGCTATGTAGAAGACCTTGAACTCGAAGGAGCACAAGGTATTAATGTTGATGTGAAGCGTTGCAAACCAAAAGCTTTAACTATTTCTGAAGACCTGGGGGAATGGTTTGACCGCAAAGTAAAGCCTGTCTTTAGCGGTCAAATATAATCCAAAGGTTCTAGCATTCAAGTATTTGAAGTTTTGCTGAAACCTTTTTATCAGGCTGTGTCGGCTCCCATGAGGTATGAATAATAAAGTTTTATTTGACTTTTTTCATACTTCATGGGTAATTTTTTAGGAATGGAAAAATCGAAAATCCCGGACACTTGCTTCAACAATCGTATTCCTCAACAACCCAGTATCCTCAAAATCTAAAATTCTACAGTTTGGGGATTATCCTTTAACCAGCAGTCAATATCGCTTAATACTTGGTGGGGAATTTCCCACGGGAACAGATGGGCAGTATTAGGATAACAGTGGAATTGAGAATTTTGCAGATGTTGAGAAGTTTCCAAGCTGCTTTCCACTGTGATGTGCCTATCTTCCCTACCCGCAAGGACTAAAGAAGGACATTGAATTTGGTCTAAATCGCCAACTTTGTTGTATCCAGCTTTTATGGCCGAATAAAGGGCGCGAGTTGAATAAGCCGAAGTTTTTAAATAAGCTGGTATTGCACATGAAGCAATATAGCCGTAAGCAGTGGGAGTATGTTGTTGGATCAGGTAGCGAAAAAGAGAACGTTTTCCAAATGTATTGATATTCCACTGCCAATTGGGATTTACAACACTTAAAAGAGCAGCAATACCTGTATAAAGATTATCTTGCCAGGTAATAGGTGGATGATTGCCGCGAGGTTTTGCTGCCGTAGCCACTAAAATTAACCCACTTACCCGTTGTGGGAGCCTCAGGGCCAATTCCATCGCCAAAATGCCACCAAGAGACCATCCCAATACCAAGCATTTTTTAATTTTAAATCGGTCTAAAAGCGCTTCTAAGTCCTTTAAATGGTCTGTCATCAGGAAATCTTTATTAAAGCGGCTTTTGCCGTATCCGCGCAAATCTGGAGCAAAAGTTTGAAAGCGCTTTGATAAAGGATCGGTAAACACAGAAAGACTAGAACCAGAACCTGGATGTCCGTGCAAGCACAGAATTGGGAAACCTTGACCTTGAGTATAAACGTTGAGGTGCATCGGGGAGTTAGGAATTAGGAGTTATGAGTTAGGAGTTATGAAATCAAAAGTTTTAATTAAAGATCCATATCCTCCGAGTAAAAATTGGTCGTTGTTCGTTGTCAACTGTTAGCTGAATTTTCTCTATATCCTCCAGCGTAAGTGATAACGCACATCTGTCTATAGGTAGTGTGAATCCCGAAAGCAACACCCGATACTTTAAATTCTGGATTAAACATGTTTATTCGATGGCCGCGATCGCTAACTCCATCATCGATAATTAGCTGCATGACGATATCCCTTGCCGTGTGGGAACCATAGCTGATATTTTCGCCAGCAGTAACTTGCCATTTTCCGTAGCGACTCAAACGTTTAAAAGGGTCGCTACCATCGCTACCGTTGTGACCGACGATACCTTTAGGACCTTGGTCTTTGACATGATCCCTAGCAGCAAAAGACATTCCCTTTGAAGCAGTCAAAGGAGGTACCGGAGAAACCGTTTTTAGATAACGAATAGCTTCATCAACTGCGGGAACTCCTTCTTGAGTTATTAAATAAACATTTTTAGATATTTTAACTCGTTTACCTTCAAAGCGTTTTCTATAGTCTTCCAATATAGCAGCATAAGCTTTAGGATTTGTCCTCGCCTGATTCATTTCAGCAATTACTCGTTGTTCTAAAGGCGAGAGATCGTTATCTCGCGTCAAAGATTTGATAGTTTTTAAAGGAGTTTCCGACACTGGAGATATTGGTTCAATAATTTCCACAGAAGAACATCCAGTAAGTAGGCAAAAAGGAGCAAATACCCTGGGTAGTATCTGACGCATCAACAAGCTCATAAACTGGGGGATCGAAGTGTAAATCTATATATAGATTCACGATGTTAACATCAGTTTCCCGATTGCGATGGTTTTGTATTGTTTGATATGTAGAAATACCTATTTAAAAAACCCGATTTCTTAAAGAAGTCGGGTTTAGATTTAAATTGCTCAAATTACGGTAATAGGAATGTTTGTAAGTAATTTATATGACATCAAGAGCAGAGAATAAATAGGTTACCGATTGCGAATTACCAATTAATATAGCAATTATATATGGGTTGTAAAAATTAGAAATATTGGGAAAGCTGATTTTTGGAAAAACCGACTTTTTAGTCTACTTCGGGGTTTAGGAATATTGTAATTATTGATTAGCAACTACAAATTCTTCCACTTTAGAAAGAAACTCATGTTCTAAATAAGGCTTAGTTAAATAAGCGTTTGCACCTAATGCTTCTGCTAGCTGGCGATGTTTGTCCGCACTACGAGAAGTAAGAACGACTACGGGAACCTTAGCTAAATTTGTGCTTTGGCGTATATTACTTAACAATTCAAAACCATTCATCCGGGGCATTTCTAAGTCGGAAATCACTAAATCAACTTCAGGATGATGCTGTAATTTTTCTAAAGCTTCTACACCATTTTGGGCTTGTACTACCTGATAGCCGTATTTTTGTAAAGTTAATGAAATTGTTTGTCGCAAACTAATTGCATCATCTACGACTAAAACTAATTTTGAAGACTTGCCGACTGATGATTTAGCTTGATTACCTGAAGTAATTTGAGGATTATTTCTAGATTTAGAAGCAGCAATTAGCGCTTTAGATGTGATAATTTCTCCCGACATTTGCAAAGCTTTTTTATTTAAAGAAGCTGCTGACGGTAGCGCCATATAATCAATTGATGCTTGCATTTCGCCAACTGATGGTAACAAAGTACCATCAATTACTAGAATTAAATTACCATTAGCTAAACTGCTACAACCATAAACATATTTTGGTGGAGCGATAGCTTGACCTAAAGGCCTAACTACCAATTCTTGTTCGCCTATTATTTGGTCTATTTCTAAACCTAAAGTTTGGTCATTACTGCGTAGTAAAAGTATCGGATTTAAGGTTTTATTTGTATTACCAATGGCAGATTGATTATTTAAAGTAGTCTCACTTTTCAATGAGCGATGATATTGCATTAAATCTGAAAGATTGAGCAGATTTACCATATTTTCTTCTTTACCCGTGTTCCAGTAAAGAACTTTCTTATTCTCAAAATGTTTAATTTGCTCGGGAGAGGGAAGCAATATTTTCGCAATGCTATCTAGTAGGAGTGCGTAAGCAGTACCCCCGGTTTGAACAATCATTAATTTTTCAGTAGTCATAGAAAAAGGAATTTTTAGTACAAATGTTGTTCCTTGCTGAGGTTGTGAGTAAACCGAAATAGAACCATTGAGTGCTTGCAATTGAGCGCGTACAATATCTAACCCAATACCGCGCCCGGAAATATCACTTACTTTACCAGCAGTCGAAAATCCTGGTGCAAATAAACAATCCAATAATTCTTCTTCCATCAAGCCTGAATCCTGGCGAGTAAATTCTCTATCTTGAGGTAAAAGTCCTAATTCAATTGCTTTAGTACGAATTTTCTCGAAATTCAGCCCTCCACCATCATCTCGAACTTCGATCACAGTCTGACTTCCTCGGTTGTAAGCAAAAATTTCGATTAAACCTTGTTCTGATTTACCGCAGGAGCGACGAACTTCGGGTGATTCAATACCATGATCGTAGGAGTTACGTACTAAGTGTAATAATGGATCGTAAAGTTTTTCAGCAATTGCTTTATCTACCAAAACTCCCCCTCCACTCAGCCGCAATTCTACATTTTTACCGTGAATGTTGGTGAGATTTTGCACCATCTGAGGAAAACGATTAAGAATATTACTCAGAGGTGACATTCTTGCTTCGACTAAATTATCAATAATGCCAAGTGCTAATCGCTGTTTTTTGTCGTGAACTTGAATAGATTGCTGAATAATTAAATCTGCTGATTCTAAAGTTTCCTGTAATTGTACTGCTTCTTCGGTAGCTTCATGTAACCCTAAATGAAACTCCGTGTATTCATCCATTTCTAATGAATCAAAGTCTACAGAACCAACATTCAAGGTATTTCGCGATAATACCTTTTGAGACTGTAAACGTAATTCCTGTAATTGTTCTAAAGTTTGTTGATGTTTTTGAAGCTTTCCGGATAATTGCTTAATTGTTCTTTTCAGTTCTTCGTCTTGAGAAGTCCGACGCTTTTGATAAATCAGCAATTCTCCTGCTAAGTAATTTAAGCGCTGTAAACTTTCTACATCTACACGTACAAAAGAAGGTAGTTTAGAATTTCTAGTGTTAGTAGGTACTTTTTTATCAATTTGGTTATCTACTGGTTTATCAATTTGATTATCTACTGGTTTATCAATTTGTTTATCTACTGGTTTATCAATTTGATTATCTACTGGTTTATCTATTTGCGTAACAGAATTAGTAGCAAATTGGAGAACCGTCTCAGAAGAATCTACTTCTAAATCATTATTTATATGTTTTGATTCAGATATAGAAAGTGCATTATCTACATCATTATAAGATTGAAAATCTATTGTTGTATTTTCAATAATATGATTATCTTGAGTAGAATCTACTTCTTCTCCCCAGATTGCTTCAACCATTTTTTCTACTGGATTTACAGTAATTTCAGGAGTAGATGTTTTCTTGATTTCTAATAATTTTTCTAATTTGGGGGTATCAAGCCAATTTTTTTCGTCGGCAGTAACAGGAGAATACTTTTTATATTGTTTTGCAATATCGGAAAGTTGATTTTGTAAATTTTCAATCACTGAGATATTACATATTTTGTTTTGAGAAAACTTAAATTTTGCTATAGCTAAAAGTACAGTTAAAATACCTCCTGTACGGTAAAAATAAAGACTAGGGCTATGATCGTCATCTTGCACGAATTCGAGAAATTCCTGGAGCCAATTATCTACGTATTCAACCGAATTTTCAACGTTTTTCTTGGGGATAATTAAGTGTAAGCTAAGATTATATAAGGGAATATCCAATTCATGATTAAACCAGCCCAAAATATACCGAATAAGTTTTAAATGAAATTTGACGGAATTTGGTTTGAGAGGTTCGTTCTCGGCATTACCAATTGTAAGAAACTCGTATAATTGCTCTATTTCATTATTTAAAGATGTAGAAACCGATTCGATTCCTAATGATTCATTTGTTGTACTTACTGATAAATCTTCTGTTATATTTGATTGTGATACATTAATGTGTGTATGTTGTTCCTGAGAATCAGTTACTACAGACTGCGAAAAGGCAAGTAAAGCCTTTGATGGTTCTCCACCACGTTCGCGATCGCCAGCTAAAACTGCTTTACGTGCTTGCTGTAAGTCTTGATTAGCTATTTTAGCTATTTCCAAAGCTTGAGAAGAATTAGCATTTAATGCAGCGAGGATAGCTTGAGTTATTTCCCCAAATCCAGGTAAATTTAAAGACTCAGATAATCCCGTAAAAACTTCAGCTTGGGTGCGTAAAAAATCAGCAACTTCGGCAGTTTCGGGAGGATTTTTAAGTAATTCTTCAATACTATCTATACGTTGAGTTACACCTGTTTCAAAAATCGATAATACGATATCAAAACCCAATTCCTCGGAAGTTGGAATATGAGCCTCAGCACCGAATGCATCGCCAAGTTTTTCCTGTAATTGTGCAAACACCGAAGCAGCTCGCTGCATCAGTTCATCATCATCAATTTTAGTTCCGGTGATTTCCGATGTTAAGCATAATTGCAAACACTCAAAAGCTTGTATTAGTAAAGAGTGTAGTTGAGAATCAATTTCTACATCAGGATTATATAAAGCCTTAAAAACATCTTCTAAGGAATGAGCTATTTTATTAATTGATTCTAATTCAACGTTAGCAGCTCCACCTTTAAGGGTATGAGTAGCTCGCATTAAATTATGCACTTTATTGGGACTTCTATCTTCAACTAATCCGAAAAGTTCCTCTTCGATAGTTTGCAGTAATTCTGGAGCTTCACTAAGAAAATAGATATATCCTTGTTCGCGGATGGAAGAATCAGTAATCATGATTTCAATTTTGGATTTTAGATTTTGGATTTTAGCGTTGCTAAATATGAATCTGTATTTATCAGCATCACTTAACAAAGATTTTTTGAACTTTAGGCTAATTCATAAATTCAATCAGCAACGCCGGATTTTAAGTTTTAGACTTTGGATGCTGGGATTTAATACGTAAAGTTTTAATTGATGCAACAGTCATCGCTAAAATCTCGTTAGTTTCCGACATCAAATTTATTAATCTTTGCTGTGGTAATAAACCTGATTCAACAATGAGTTCCATCCAGTAAAGGCTTTCATCTGCCTCTTCTTCAACCAAACTTAGTTTGGCAATAATATCGGCAGTTGATTTAGCCCGACAAGCTGAGCGATAATTAGCACCGACAGAAGTTGCCGAACGAATTAACTGCTTGCTAATAATCTGGGCAGTTATATTTCTTGGAAGTGCTTCTAGCGCTTCTATTAAACGGATTACTCGCAACGCTAAAAGCTTTGTTCTCCCTTTAAATTCCGCCTCATTCATAATCCAAAATCCAAAATCTAAAATCTAAAATTTAGTTGACTTTAAACTGACTTACACTTGCTAATAATTCCTGTGCCATTTCAGATAACTGTTGGAAGACTGCGGCAATAGTATTAGCTTCAGTAGAAGTTTTTTGGGAAATTTGGGCTACATCTTTCATGGATGCTGTGGCTGATACC
>JBCCSG010000212.1:0-12611 GCA_039200565.1 Cyanobacteria bacterium P01_D01_bin.50
CACGGTCATTTCTACCAGCCACCACGGGAAAACCCCTATTTAAATGCAATTGAGCGTCAACCGGGAGCTGCGCCATTTCACGATTGGAACGAACGAATTCATCACGAGTGCTATCGCCCAAATGCCTTTGCCAGAATCTTAAACGAACATGGTGAAGTGGTGGGGATCGCGAACAATTTCGAGTATATGAGCTTTAATATCGGTCCTACATTGATGTCATGGTTGCAAAACTACGATATTGACGTATATCAGCGAATTATCGAGGCAGATCGAAAAAGTAGCGAGCGTCTCAACGGCCATGGTAATGCGATGGCGCAAGTATACAATCACATTATTATGCCCTTGGCAAGCGAACGCGATAAGTTAAGCCAAATTCGTTGGGGTAAAGCAGATTTCCGTTCCCGTTTCGGACGGGATCCCGAAGGTATGTGGTTGGCGGAAGCTGCTGTGGATTATCCAACTTTAGAAGCAATGGTTTTAGAAGGTATTCGCTTTATTGTGCTTGCGCCTTCCCAAGTCGAGCGTTGTCGTCTAATTCCTACCGCTGAAGATCCCGAATCTGAATGGCATGAAGTAGGGGGAAATCAAATCGATCCCACCCGCCCTTATCGGTGTTATTTACCTGGGAATGAGAGGGAAGATACCAATTGCGAACGCTCATATATTGATATATTTTTCTATGATGGACCAATTTCGCGAGACATGGGTTTTAGCGATGTGGTTTACAATTCCAGCCATTTTGCTGGACGTATTGGCGCGGCAGTACGCGGGGATCATCGTCAGTCTCAAATTATTTCGGTGGCAACGGATGGAGAAACTTTCGGACACCATAAAAAGGGTACCGAGAAAACTGTGGCCTATGCTTTTACTCAAGAGTTCCCTCGTTGGGGTTGGACAGTAACTAATTTTGCTCACTATCTCAGCTTAAATACTCCTACCTGGGAAGCTGAGTTGAAACCTGTAACCGCCTGGAGTTGTGCTCACGGTGTCGATAGATGGCAAGATGATTGTGGTTGCGGCGGTGCGCCTGGTTGGCATTTAAAATGGCGTAAACCCCTACGAGATTCTCTCAATTGGCTGCGGGATCAGTTGGTGGAAGTCTATGAGGAAGAGGGTATTAAATATTTTTCCGATCCTTGGAAAACAAGGGATGAATATATAGAAGTTATATTAGACCGTAGCGCTAGTAATATTTCGAGCTTCCTAAATCGACATCAAAACCATAAATTACAAGCATCGGAACAGGTAGACGCTTTACGTTTATTGGAAATGCAGCGTCACTCATTGTTGATGTTTACCAGTTGCGGATGGTTTTTTGAAGAAATTTCGCGCCCTGAAGGAACTCAAATTCTCCGCTATGCCGCTCGCGCTATGGAATTAGCGGCAGAAGTGGCGGGGGTACAATTGGAAAAAGGTTTTCTCGAGAGACTCGAGGAAGCTCCCAGCAATATTCATAGTTTTAGAACGGGTGCTGAAGTTTATCGTCAATTGGTATTACCTTCTCAGATTAGCTTCAAACAAGTTGCAGCGCATTACGCTATTACTTCTTTATTTAACGGACATCAACCTATAGAGAGATTGTCAGGGTTTGCAGATAAAAATAATTCTCAAGATTCGCGCTTTTATGAAAAGCGAGTTTATTGTTATAGTGCAAACGAATTAGACTATCAATTGCAACGTTTGGGTTCCCTAAATTTAGCGGTAGGACATTTAAAGATGGTGTCTGAAATGACTTGGGAAAGTCAGCAAATGACCTTCGCTGTCTTGCATTTGGGAGGTTGGGATTTCCACTGCTGTATTAAACCCTTTGAAGGTAAACGGAGTTACACTCAACTCAAAGATAAGCTGTTATCTGCTTTACAGCAGGGAAGTACGGCTCATACTATCTTAGTCATGACCCAGTTATTTGGAGAAGAATCTTTCAGCTTACAAAATCTTTTCGCCGAGGAGCGTCATCGATTAATGCGGTTATTGAGTCGGGAAACCTTGGCAAGAGTTGACCAACTTTATACCCAGACTTATAGAGATAATTACGGTGTTTTGATGGCATTTCACCGAGATGGCTTAGCAGCACCCAAAGAATTACAAGCAGCGGCAGAAATTGCCTTAGAATATCGCTGTATGATGACATTACGTGCTTTAGAACAAGATATTAATGAACCACAGTTAAGTTGGAATCACTTGGTAGAATTAGACGCGATCGCCAACGAAGCCAAACATTTGCGCTGTCACTTGGATATTCCTGAAGGGAAGCAGATACTTGAGCGTTTGAGTTTGCGATTGTTATGGCAATTATTGTACGATGCGGGCAGTACTTTTGATTTTCAGATACAACGTTTAGCAAGATTGATTGAAGTTGGAGAACAACTAAGTTTGGGTATTTCTTTAGAACGTCCTCAAGAACTATACTTTAATTGTCTGCATGGTGAAATACTGCCTAAAGCGATCGCCACAATTGTGAATGATGAGGATAAACATCAATTGCGTCAACTTTTAAAATTGGGAGAAAAGTTCAAGGTTGATGTTAGTTATTGGTTAAGTAAGTTGAATTAGAAAGACGGCAATATTGCGGGAAGACAATCTACACCGCAATTTGTCTCCCCTACAATCTTAGTAGTATTTGTAGGGTTTATTAGCGACAGTATAATGCACCATTGATAATACTTTGATGCTTTAGGGCATTCCGTCTAACACACGCTACATTCTAATACCGGGCTTTGCAAATTTAGCCGCAGTCTTCTAGTGCTTCACCTTCGTCAAATTTGCGGGGTTAATTGTAAGAAAAAAAGTAATTTTTCCCCCTGCTTGCCCTCACCAAGGCTTAGTTGATTTGCTAGAGTACTAGGCTGCGGGCTTGTTTTTAGTATCGCGTTCAAATACATATTTTCTCACTGCTATGGGAATAGAAATACGCGATTTTTTGCTCATATATATTTTTGAATGCTATTATTTCTACAGAATCTATTACAGGTGTTTCTTCCAATTCTAAATCTTGAAGAGAAAAATCTAGCAAAACTTTTAAGTTAAAATATTGGCTATTGTAATTATCTTGACTAGATACTAATTGGAGTGTATTGTATCCTTTTTCTAGTGGCGGAAATTCTAAAATAACTCTGATTTGTAGTTCATCTATTTGTCGAGTTAGATCGAATGCAATCAATTCGCATTGAACATCACTTTTTAACCAAAATTTCCATTCGATACGGTTGAATATCCCTTGGTTATTTATTTCTCGAAAATATTTTTTCAGAAATATATTTTTACGACAAAAATTTAAATTATTCTTTTCTGGTTTAAAATCTTGAATAATACTATCTTTAATTTGATTAGCATTGAAAACAATATTATTGAGAATAATAAAATCATTATCTTTGCTCAAAGATTCAAATTGACGATGCATATGTAATGTTGATTTTTGTGGTCAAGTATTCCGAAGTCTGTAAAACTTATTCGGCGACAATTTGTAGAGATATTATTAAGCTAATAATTCATATCTTTTCTTACACTGCGAATGTGTAGATAATATTTCATCTCCAATACTTTGCGAAGCGTTTAAATGATGGGAAAATTTGAAGATGATATGGATTTCATCTCGATCATTTGGATGAAACCCTTCATTTATATTATGTCTATTTATTTGTCTGTCAAATTTAGATATAACCTACTATTTTAATATGTTATGCAGCATACATCATATCATCAAGAGATAATTTAGGCTGTTGAATTTCTTTTTTTTCAGATAAGAATTCTAAGTTAAACTGAATTTTTGCTATTTTGGTAGAATCTTTCTCACAAGGAAAGAAATCTATAGATGAGTGGGTTCTAATCTTGCCTTTCTGCCAACTTTTAGCCCCAAGTCTGAGAATTTCACAATCATGCCCTTCTTCTGGTGAAGATAAGCTGACGCTGATATTGCAATAACGGAAGGAAGTATTGATTAACTCATATATTCTTTCTCTGGTATTACAACTTTCATTTTCTTTTGTGAGAAGATTGTTGACTTTTTGCCACAGCTCATCTTCTAACTGTTGTTTAAACTGACTAAACTTAAGCAAGCTACCGTTATAAGACAAAACATCATCGTCGTTGCAACTCAAAGGCTTGAATTTACTTTTCATATTCATCTAAATTATTTATGATAATTTACATTAAGTTACCAATATTTTTCTGATATCTCTGTCACCAAGACGACATCAATCCTAATCGCTTATATAGTTTGAGCTATATTCTGATTTTCAGACGGTATGCTATCAATTATTTTTCTTCTTGTTTCCTCGATGGTGGGTAACAAGTAGTCGTATAATTGCATCCCCTGTAAGCAACTGTTAATAGCAGATACTAATTGATTAAAATTAGCAATTTTTTTGGAAACAGTATTTGAGAGTCGTTTGTTATTAACAATCTTCTCTTCTGCTTCTTTTCTCAAAGTTTTCTCCAAATAAGCACGGGCTTTGGGATATTGTTGTAAAAATTGATCGTTCATATTTTCCGCCATTGGTAAAAGCTGAGTTTTAAAACTTTGATTAACCGTTTGGCGAAAGGTTTTACGAATAGTGTCACTAACTTTTGGTTCAAAATCTAACTTCAATAATTGTCTAATTGCGGATTCAGCTTCTACCATACTTTCGCAATCGTAAGCTTGAGAAGTTTGCTGCAATGTTTGGCGGAACTGATATATTGAAAAAGTACCTTCATCGTAAAATCTAGGACTTTCTCTGACGAATCGATCGCATTCTACCCGTGCTGCATTTTTTAAAGCAAGAGAAACTTGTATTTTTATTTGCTGTAATTCTTGTTCTAAACCTCCATCATTACCTAATAATCGGTGTAGTTGACGATAATATTGTACTTTACGAATTCTATGATTCAAGCGTTGAAAGAAATTGACAACCACTTCCTCGGAAGACTCCACTAAAATATCTTCCAACTGATTCGCTAAATAATAAAGCGCCTCTACCAAAATGGCAATTAAAGGGGCTGTTGCATTGCGGGGATGATTCAAAGTCGCACGTTTATAAGTTTCAGCGACGGAGAATGTGTCTAACAATTCATCTAAACGGTGAATCATTCGAGCGCGTAATCGATCGAAATCCGCTTCAAATTTCTCGCAGGCATTGGTTACCACCTGGTTGATTTCTGCTGCGATGTGATGGCGAAAATCATTTCCTACTTCTTGTAATTGTCGATCGAGATGTTGCAATTCTTGGGCTTTCATCGCCTCGATTTCTTGCGGTTGACTGTCTAACTCCCGCTCTATACTCTGATAGTATTTCTTGAGTTGAATACAAATATCTTCTAAATCTTCAGCCAAATTTTTAAATAATTGAGGTCGTTTTTCTTGAGTAAGATAGCGAGTAATAGCTGTTTTAAATTCCTCAACACCGCTATCTTGAATCAGTTGATTAACTAATAAGTATCCTTGCTCTGATAAAATTCTCACATAATTTTGATTTTGACTTTCAAAATTATTCACAGAAATCCGAAATTTATCGGCAGATAATTTACCAGAAGCGGTACAGTAACGGAGTAACTCGTAAACAAACTGTGGCGTTTCTTCTTCCAATTCTGTTTGATTACTTGTTGGATTAATCTTACCGGCAAAAATAGAATCTAAACCAAACCGATTTTTTTCGCTTGTTTGTTTAATCTGACTGCCGTAAAATCCTAATAATCCACTAGTTTTAAAAATCCTGCTGCCATCCTGAAACTGAGTGCTAATTAAATTATCCAGTCTTTGCCTCAAGTCGCTATTGTACCAACTTTCATCAATACGATTAAAAACATAAAAAACCCTATCCCTGATTCCTGGGTTATTGCGAATCTCTTCTAAAAGTTGAGTTTCAGCTTTCGTCATATCACCCATTGACGCGGGTTTTAAGACACACACCACCGCAGAAGTATCGGGATGTTGAATTTTTGCATAAGTCAACCGTGCATCTTTTTCCACTGGCGCATCAATACCAGGCGTATCGATAATTACGTTTCCATCCTGTAATAGAGGATGATTGCAGTAATATTCAATCCGCTTTAAAACCGCACTGTTAGTTCCCCGACGCGCATATCCAGCAGCTTCTTTGAGGTTATGAAAATTAAACTCCTCCATGGAATAGGTAGCGTTACTCACGGTATGAATGTACTCGCGGTTTTCCACATACCCCGACAATAATAAAATTAATGCTTTTGCTTGCTTAGCTCGCTCAGATTTACTCTCACCTCCCTCGGAAAGGATAATAGCTTCACATCCTTGAGACAGCAGATAAATTGCCTCTTCTCCATCGATATTTTCAACTTTATGCAATCCCAACTGCTCGCATAAAGAAAATACCTGCTCTCTAATTTCTGCTTCACTCAAAAACGTGAGAACAACTCGTTCATTCTCGGGATGTGCATACTCTATTTTACATTCCGTACCAGTAGCATGTCCTTCTGCACTGTAGAGCAATTCTCGCTCTAACAGCGCATTAATTAACATTGATTTACCCGCACTAAATGCACCCGCAAACACGATTTCAAACTTGGGAGAGATTGCTTTTCTCAAGGAAGTTTGAGTAGGGATAACGTCACAAGAATTCAATGATGGTTCTTGCTGTAAAAGTTGTAAAATAGAGTCTACTTGTTCTTTTAGATTTTCGCATTGAGGCAGTAGTTCTGCCATATGTAGCATCCCGATAACTTTAACTAGAAGCTTTTGCGTACATTTTAAAAATGTTTTTTTATATACGCTTCCGTAATATTACCGATCATATTTCTCATTTATAAGGGAAGTTTAACTTTCTATCTATAATTTTCTTTTGTAGATAAAATAACCATAAAGTGGAATTAAAACTTATTAAATGACCATGATGAATCTAATTCAGGGGCTTTACCCCTCTGAGCTTAAATTTACTTCATAAATCATCATTAATATATTTATATCGAGTAAGAAGTAAGGAGTAAGAAGTAAGAAGTAAGAAGTAAGGATTAAGGGGTGATGAAAAAAGCATTTAGCCGACAAGCTATATAGTAAATAATTAGCGGAATTTGATATCATACCAAGTTAAGCTAATCACTTACTATATAACCTGATTGAAAAGATGGTCTGCCTTAACTACGAACGAGTGAATACTTATTACTTATTACTCATTACTCATTACTCATTATCCAGCCTCCACAGATATGATAACTGTTTAACCGAACGTGATATTAGCTATGAAAATTTTTCCGATTAGACTTCAACCTAATGCAGATTTACGACAAAGTTTAAAAAGCTTTGCAGTAGAACAAAATATCCAAGCAGGGTTTATATTAACGGCGATTGGTAGTTTAAAGGAGGCGAAAATCCGCTTTGCTAATCGAGACAGCAGTATAGTGTTAACGGAAAAATTTGAAATACTTTCTCTCAACGGTACTTTAGCAACCACCGGAGTACACCTTCATATAGCTCTAGCCGATAGTCATGGTAAAGTAATTGGCGGACACCTCAGTGATGGTTGCATTATTTACACTACTGCCGAAATCGTTATTGGCATAGCTGAAAATTTTAGTTTTTACAGAAGCCTTGACGAACAAACAGGATTTAACGAGCTTGAAGTTGTATCGTTAATATAATTATTTATTCTTAATATATATTTACTTCAAGCCCTTAAGATAACATTAGTAGAAGGATTTATCGAATTTATTGCCCATCTCCCCATCTTTCCATCCATCAAAATGAGCTACCACGAATGGCGTTTGTACTTGAGTGATAGGAGCGGGCTTCATTTCCCCTCGAAAGTCTAGAATTTGGACTATTACAAGGTAAGCGACAGCTAAAAGTATGGAAATGATACCTGTAATAACAGCAACAATTTTTCCTCTATCCATTATTCTTACTCTAAACGAAAATTATTATACGATGCAATTATCAATATTGCTACAATCAGTGGTGGGATTTAACGGCGATTTTTTTCGGGTACGGAAATAGATTCGCTCGTCAAAAAACTGTTTTAAAAGCAGTATGCGATGAACGAATCGTTCTGTAAAGCGAAATCCACAAATATCCTGTACTAAATTATAAATAGTTCTTGTGCTTTTATGTTTAAAATCAGGACACAAAGCTAATGATTTATCCAAAAATCGTAAGTACTGCGAATAGTCTATATACATATAATCTCTAGCTAATTCAAAATAGCCTTCAGCTAAAGCACGGCGATAATTAATTGCAATTTCCTGTTGATGTTGTTGTGAGAGTCTTATTTCTACTTTTTGTAAGACTTTACAGTGATTTTCTACCCAACGCGGCTTTGAAGCGGTAGAGACTGTAACGTTACCGTATCGTCGATATATTGAATGACAGCCTGGTTGATAAAGTATTTTTGCACCAGTCATAACAACGGAGATCAAGAAATCTCGATCTTGTGCAGCAGAAAAACTTTCATCCCATCCGCCGCTTTTTTCTACAGCGCTTCTTTTATACAATAAGGATGCAACAGCAGTCCACCAATTTTCGATTAAGGATAGCAGAATGTCTGTTTGTTTTCCAGGTTTATTTATCTCCGAGAGGAATATTACCCCATTCGATTGATGCCCTTGATATCGCCAATCACCATAAACAACATCTGCTCCTGTTTGTTCTAAAAAGTTTACTTGTCTTTCAATTTTTTCTGGTAGGATGAAATCATCCGCATCAAGGAACTGAATATATTCTCCTTTGGATAAAGCAAAGCCTCGATTTCTCGCGTAGCTTCCACCCTTATTTTTGGGAAGACGTTTCCAGGTTATTTTGTCTCCGTAACTTTTGATGATTTCCATGGAGTTATCGGTGGAAAAATCATCAATTACAATTATTTCAATATTAGGATAGGTTTGTTCTAAACAACTATCAATGGCTTCTGCGATCCACATTTCGGCATTAAAACAGGGAATAATTACGGAAACAAGTTTGTGCATTTGTATTTTATTGAAATTTTTCATTTATAATTTATTAAAGTTAATATTCATCTAATTAACTAGATTCACATAAACCAGGTTTATTAAAATTTTCAATGCATCCTTGGATATCTGATAAAAGTTTGAATAAAAGTTTGGCGATCGCTGTTTCTAATTTGTTATAAATTGCTGAGCTATTAAGAAGTTTTGTTAGTATGCTCAACTTCTATTGGGAAACTTGATGCCATCCACTAAGGTAACGAAGGCTCTTATGATAATTAGCAACGCACCCGATGAATGAAAATTGGCTTACCCTATATCTTTCCTCTACTCACTAATCCCTAGCCAAACCCTTGGCACTTTTTTCTGATCAATTATAGTCAAAAAATCGCAATAATCTATTAAGCTGCTACGCATTTAAGTTGTACATTATTCTATTCGATAGTGATGCCTCAAACTTTCTTAACTTTTGAATGCCGGACTTTTGACTTTTGACAAGAGTATTGTGCATTTTAAATGCACAACAGCTTATTGCTTTTAATTACTGTTCAAAGTTTCTCTAAATACCTGCTTCCTATAGTTTCGCAGTACATGTATTGACAGTAATTTTATTTGTTTGAGAGTCAGCTTTAGATCCAGTTGCATTGCATTCAAATAACTGGAAATAGCAGCTTGTAGTTGACCAAATTCAAGTGATTTCTCTGCGTGATCGCATAAGAACTTTGCAAACATTTTAGGATGCATTTTAAACAGACTTTTATGCTTATTTATTAAGCGTTGGAAACTTTCCTGGCGTAGTTTTACATCCCGCGATACTCTAACTCCTTCATGGGCTGTAAGCTGGTATGTAACAATAGGCAAACCGATTATTGAACAAGCGCAATTAAGCCGTAAAAACAGTTCTGAATGAACTCGAGAGCGAAATGTCTCATCCCAACCGCCAATCTGCTCAATGACTTTACGCTCCACTACTAATGTCTGTTTAGTATTATATGAATAGCCTGCTTCAAGTTCTTCTAAAAAGAAATGAGCGCCTTGAGAGCGTAGTATTGGTGGTATTCGTTTTTGGATTATTTTTCCTCGCGAGTCAACTACTTCTAAGCCAGAAATTACTGCTACTGGAGTCGTGGAGGTATTTTCTGATAAAGCTTTTAGGGAGACACTAGCCATATCAGGAAGAAGTCTGTCATCATCATCTAAATAGGTTACCCAGCGACTATTCGCTTTTTGAGTACCGATATTACGAGCAGCAGCTCCACCTTTAGGTTGTGGAAGTCTAATTATTCGCACTCTGCTGTCTTCAGGTAATTGGGGAGGAGTGTGGGAAGCGTCGTCAACAACTATTACCTCTAAATCCTCCATGGTTTGTTGTAAGGCACTTTTTACGGCACGAAGTACAAGTTGGGGACGGTTGTGAGTAGGAATTATGATGCTGAGTAAAGGATTTTTCATTAAAAATATACCCGCTTATTAAATGATGTAGTTAGCTTTCAATTTATTATTATTTACCTGAAGTCAATTGTGCCAAATAAAAGTTTTGTTTGCTTGTCAAGCATGGTAAAATATATTGTTATATGTATTTAGCTGTTGAATTTAATGATTTGAATTTATATATTTTTATCACGTTTTAAATTAAATTGTATTCCTTCTACAGATATATAATATCAATCATTATGTTTTCAAATAGTCTTCATAACTTGCGCATCATTTTAATCAGATATAACTTGCCATTCCCTAGGTTGATAAAATTGGCATCTGCTAATAGTTATATTTGATTTTACAGTAAATCTAAAAGATTCAACGATATCATAAGAATATACGCCGTTGCGGATGTAAATCCTGGCACTATATACACCGGGAATCATAGAACAGTAAGGCATATACATTCGTATTTCAGATTTACCTACAGGAATTTCTAATTCTTGATTATCACTGGTGGATGTCATATATAAGACAAGACCTTCTCCTCCGGATAAAGCCGTGACTAACATACCCAAATTGGCATTTTTAATATGTTCGTACGATTTACACTCTACACTTAAATATGCTGAATTTCCAGTCAATAAGTTTTCTAATATCTGATTATTTTCGTCTTTAAAACAGAGCGACACTATATCTAAACCGTTACTTTTCTCTTTAGGTTTGAGCGGTAAAACCATTCTTCCTAAAGCATTTTCTTCGCCGCTTAAACAAAGGTCTTCTTCATATTTACGAATTACTTTTTCGGTTTCTCCAGAAGCAAGTAACTGACCTTTTTGTAAATAAATAGAACTTTCACAGATATTTAATATACTATGAGAATTATGGGTTACTAATATAAAAGCCGTACCTTTTTTACGTAATTCGGATAGCTTGCGATGACACTTCATTTTAAATTTGACATCACCTACAGCCAGCACTTCATCTATTAGTAAGATATCGGGTTCGATGTGAACTGCGCAAGCAAATCCTAATCGTGCAGCCATTCCCGAGCTATAAGTTTGAACTGGCGCATCAATAGCGTCGGCAATTTCGGCAAATTCTACAACTTCGTCAAATCTCTTCTCAATTTCTGCGGTTGCTAAACCGAGAATTGACATATTAGCGTAAATATTTTCTCTTCCAGATAAAATAGGATTAAAACCCGCTCCCAATGCAATTAAAGGAGCAACTCTACCTTTGACTTTTACGCTTCCAGTATCGGGTTTAATTAACCCACTAATAATTCGTAATATAGTACTTTTTCCGGCTCCATTTGAACCTACTAACCCCAGCGCTTCACCGCGGTGTAGTTGAAAGCTAACATTCGACAGCGCCCAAAATTCATTTTTTCGTAGACTATCGCTTTTCCTTTTTCTACCAGTAACTTCACAAGCGATATCTTGTACGCCGTAAAATAAAGAACGTTTTAAATCCCGACAGAACTTTTTAGAAACGTTTTCAACTGAAATAACAACTTCACCTTCATGGGGCTGGGGATCAATTTTTATTTGAATTAAACTAGTCATAATTTAAGAACTTACTCTTTCAACCACAAAAGGCATTGCCAGACGAAAACCAACCCAAGTGATTAATAATCCAATTATAGTAATAATACTAACCACCCAAAAGCCTAGGGGTTCCGATATAATTCCCGTAGTTGCTAATTCCCGCGTTGTTATTAGTAGTGGAGTCACGGGGTTGAGCTTTACTAAGTTACTAAAAATTCCTTCTGTAGGAACTGGATAAACTACAGGAGTTAGAAACAACCAAAAACTTGTTATTAAAGTTAATCCTTTAGATACATCTTGATATAAAACTCCTAAAGGTGATAGTAAAACACCGATAAATGTACCTAAGAAAATTAAATGAATTAAAGCTACTGGTGCTAAAATTACTGTCCAAGTAATGGCAACGCGAAACCAGATAAATAAGCCGATAATTAATATTAATTTGATGGCAAAATTAAAAAAAACTTCACCTAATTTTGCAATTATTAATGCTTCTCTAGGAAAATTAACTCTCGCGAGCATTGGTTTTGCTACCGTTACAGCTTTTATGGGGCCATTAATTGCTTCAACAAAGGTTTGCCACAAGGCTGTACTAAACATTACATAGGCAGGATAGGGTAAATCGGTTTCTCCAATATTGATAACCTTAGCTTGATTGGCAAGAGTAAATCCTGCTGCCATGACTATTGGCGGTAAAAAAGCCCAAATTATCCCTAAAAATGATTGACGATATTGAGCGCTGATATCCCTTACTAA
>JBCCSG010000213.1:0-12523 GCA_039200565.1 Cyanobacteria bacterium P01_D01_bin.50
ACAACATAAAAAGTACTCTTTAGCTGAAAATAAGATTAAGCTTTTTTACATCTTGAAACATCTTAATAATATGTCGTTAATTTAGGAGATTGTTTTAATGGCATTCGGACCAGCATCCCGATTGGGGGTAGCTCTGTTTGAAGAAACAGATCCGATCGAACTAACCCCAGGCCGCTCTACTGAAGAAGTTGAAAGCGTAATTAGAGCCGTCTACAAGCAAGTTTTAGGCAATGCCTATGTGATGGAAAGCGAGCGTCTGAGCGTTCCTGAATCACAACTAAAAAATGGCGATATCAGCGTCCGCGAATTCGTGCGTCAAGTAGCAAAATCGGAACTTTATCGCTCCCGGTTTTTTGAAAGTTGCGCTCGCTATCGCTCAATTGAATTGAATTTTAAGCACCTCCTCGGACGTGCTCCCGATAGCTATGACGATATGAAAGCTCACAGCGCCATTTTAGATGAAAGTGGTTTTGAAGCCGATATCGATTCTTATATCGATAGCGATGAATATCAAAATGCCTATGGGGAAAACATCGTGCCCTACTACCGTGGTTACAAAACCCAAAACGGTCAGAGCATGGTTGAATTTACTCATATGTTTCAACTATTGCGCGGTGCTTCCAGTAGCGATTTGAAGGGTAACTTGGCAGGTAAGAAGCCGAGATTGAATTCCTTGGTAATTCAAAATACTCCTACTCCAGTAGTTGCACCTAGTAATGCTTCCGATGGTTGGTCATTCCAGAATCCAGCATTGGGTTCTCGCAGTCGCCAAGGTGTTGGAGCTACTGCAGATGGAAAGTCTTACCGTATTGAAGTCACAGCTTATCGAGCAAAGGGAGTGAATCGGATTTCCAAATTCCGTCGTTCCAACCAAGTGTTTATTGTGCCCTTCAATAAGCTCTCCGAAGAGTACCAGAGAATTCACAAGATGGGTGGCGTGATTGCCTCGATTACTCCCGTCAACTAAAACATTTGCCTTGAAAATTAAGTTTGAGAGGAAGGAAAATGGCAACCTCAGTTCTCGATGCACCAAAAGTGGAGCTATGGCAAACTAGCTCAGAAGATGAACTTGAAGGAGTTATCAAAGCTGTTTACAAGCAGGTTTTGGGTAACGCTCATGTAATGGAAAGCGAACGACTCACTAGTGCTGAATCGCAATTACGCGATCGCAGTATAACCGTGCGTGATTTTGTCCGTGCAGTTGCAAAATCCGAGATGTATCGCGCTCGCTTTTTTGAAACCAGCGCTCCTTATCGGTTCGTAGAACTCAATTTTAAACATTTGTTAGGACGCGCTCCCCAGGAGCAAACAGAAGTTTCCGAACATATCCTTCGTTGTAATCAAGATGGATATGATGCAGAAATCGACTCTTATATCGATAGTCCCGAGTACATGACTGCTTTTGGTGACAATGTAGTACCCTACTACCGGGGAACCAGCACTCAAGTAGGACAAAAGCAGGTTGCTTATAACCGGATGTTCGATTTATTCCGAGGATTTGCTGAAACTTCCAGTGCGGTTAAAGCTTCCAAGTTAGTTTACTCAGTAGCTACAAACAGCACCAGTAAAATTAAGCCTCCTCAGAAGAGTGGTGGAACAGAAAAACGGTTAAAAATTGTCGTCACCGGAGCAAAATTCGATAGCCCTCGTCGTCGCAGTACAACTGAATACATTGTCTCTGCAACCAAGATGACACCCACAATACAGCGAATCAATCGCACCAGTGGAAAAATTGTTAGCATCACAGAAATTGCTTAAACAATAGAACCATCGGGAGTTGGGGGTGGAGAGTTAAGGGTTTTTGCAAGAATGATTTAACTATTAAGCAAATATTCACAATTCATAATTTTTCACACCTGACTCCTGAATGTGGAATAAGAAACCAAGAAGTAAAACTTTTTTTTATCAACTGCGAAAATACACTTTTTTTATTTAGGAGAAACTGAAATGTCACTTTGGGCTGTTGAAACCGCACCAGTAGAACTTCGTCAAGATGCTACTGAAGATGATTTACAAATAGTAATCCGGGCTGTTTACAAGCAGGTTTTAGGTAACGAGCATTTGATGGAAAGTCAACGCCTTACCAGCGCTGAATCCTTATTGCGTGATGGTTCTATTACCTTACGTGACTTTGTACGGGCAGTTGCCAAATCCGAAATTTACCGCTCATTATTTTTTGAGTCTTCTTCTCAATATCGTTTTATTGAGTTGAACTACAAACATCTGCTAGGGCGTGCTCCCCAAGATCAATCGGAAATTTCCGAACATACCCGCATCTACAGTGAAGGTGGTTATGATGCTGAGATTGATTCTTATATAGATAGTGACGAATATATACTCAATTTTGGCGAAAAAATAGTTCCTTATTTTCGTAGCACTACTAGCCAAATAGGTATCAAGAACGTTGGTTTCAACAGAATGTTTACCTTAATGAGAGGAATGGCTACTAACGATCGCGATACCCATGCAAAACTAATTACTGCTGTGGCAGCCAATTTACCTACAAAAATTAAGGCTCCAGCAAAAGGTTCTGGTGCAGTAAGCAACACCACCAAGCGCTTCTCAATCAAGGTTATTAAAAACGCTGTTGGTCCAAAAAACCACTTAAGCAACAAGGAATATATTGTTAATTATAGCTCCATGTCCCAGCAAGTTCAGAATATTCACAAAATGGGAGCTAAAATAGTTAGCATCACAGAGATTGCTTAGATAAATTAGCTACAAAACCGCACCCTAACCTACGGAAGCATCTGAGCCATGCCTAGCGGCTTTAGCATTAGTGTCTCCGCTTGGAGAGATATGAGCAAAGGGTGAAGGCAATTCGCAATTCATCAATTTATTAAGCATAATTGTTTAATTGCCAGGGTTAATTATTGACTCCCACTAGCTTTGATCTGAATCCACTCTTTCCTTGCCGTTATTTTTCGTAATTTTGGGGTAGAAAAGCAGTAAAGTGGTATTTGTATCCCAATCTACACAAAAATCAAAATACGGTATATTCTAGTTTTCAAGCAGGAGAGCTGGTAGTTTTCTGTGTATTCATTGCTTACAACAAAATTCACAAAGAACTAACCGTCTAAGTAAAGTGAATCGGAGGTAATTTTTATGTCAGGTATGGCAACTACAGTTGCAAGCAACACAAGCAGCTACGATAATCGCACTGCGGTAATTGAAGTAACTGGTGCTTTGGGTGACTTAGTGCGGACTAGTAATTATAGGTTGAAAGTTCCTTACCGTAGAATGTCCGATACAGTTAAGCAAATTCACCGTATGGGCAGAAAGATTAGCAATATTACAATGACATCGTATTCTATCAACATAATTAATCAAGATGATAGTGTCTGGACTAACGATAACATAAATTAAACTTAGTTCCTCTTGGCGGGCACCCTTAAAAGTTTTTTTGAAGAAAAAACTTATAAGGGAACCCTTGGCTGGAGCAATGGAATATTTAATTCAGTCAAGATACTTAAAAAATTTTACCGACTAATACGGCATAATTTTGTAATGAACATTACCAATTTTTTTGAACTTTCTATTGGAAAGTGGCGATCGCAGCGTAGCGGGCATCACTTAGCGTTTGCACATTTTGAGGAAGTGCTTTCTGAGATTAACATTGAGTCTCTTAGTGCTGACGATAGTAAGGTGCTAGAAATTTGTAAATTGAATGATGTTAACCCCAGTATCATCACTCATCCCTTCCGCATGACTTGGGAAGGAGAATCAGACTGGGATGAAAAAAGCTTTTCTGGTAGTACCGTGTTGGTACCGGTACCCGATGCAGATAATCCTCAAAAGGGAAAATTGCTTAGGGAAGAAGGATACGCCGAAACAATAGCGGCAGTGGGAAATTATCATCTTTCAGAAGATGGAACATTTATTTTGCAGACAGAGTATGACAGAGCAGCAGCAGAAGAGAGAATTTGGTTTGCTAACCCCAACCTCCGCTTTCGTGTTGCAACGATAAAAACAAGTAGTGGTAAAGGCATCACTACAGCTTCATTTTGTAGTGAAATTCGTTCTTGATTGAAACACTAAAATCCTATTTTTTAAGTTAAAACATTATATAAATACTTGTTTATTTCCTTCTAACTTTAGAGGTTTAATATGACTATAATTCAGGACCATCTTAATACTAACGCTAGCGATCTAACGACATTGGCTAGCTGGATGGCGGGAGAATTTAGCAATAAAAAACAATGTTTTGAAAGTCCTAAAGATTACGCACACATTCACGTTTTTTTTCGTCCTTTAGCATTTAATTTTTTTAATACAATAGGTTTTTATTCAGAACAAGTGTATGACTATGATTTATGGTCACCTTATCGTCAAGGAATACATAAACTGATTGACAAAGGGGACCATATTTATATTGAAAACTATAGCCTCAAAGATTCATTTCTTTACGCTGGTGCAGCGAGGGAATTAGAGATACTCCAGACAATAACACCAGAATGTATAGAACGTCGTTATAACTGTTCGATGGTATTCCGAAGAAAGCAAGATATGTTTCTCGGAAATGTAGAACCGGGGAATCAATGTTTAATTAGTAAAAAAGGTCGTCAAACTTATTTAGAAAGCGAGGTGGAAATTACAGAAAGCACCTGGTCAAGTTTAGATAGAGGCATGGATATTGAAACCCACGAACAAGTTTGGGGTTCTACTCATGGAGCTTTAAAGTTTGAAAAAATAACAAATTTTGCTTCGGAAGTTCCTAGATTAAAATCATAATCAATTTTAACAGTTAAGTAGCTCGGCGTTGAAAATCGTAACGTCGGAACAGGGAATAGTGAGTAGGAATAAGGCTTATGTTGACGCGCCTCCCGTCAATTAATAGTTACGAAATTTATTATTGGAGTAGAGCATCTTCCACATCGCTATATTTGCTGAAAAATATTTGATTGGCGATAGATAAAACCATAAACTAACAACACCTTGATTAGAACTCTTGGTAGTCGTTACAGCTAAAAAACTGTTCATTTTTCATTGTTCATTGATTTAAATTAGTTTGAGTTAGATGAAATAAAATGTTACCGCCACAGGCTGAAAAAAAAATGCGATGTTGGATTCGCAGTCGTCATTTAATTTGTTCGGGTAACTTTTTCATCTTTGAGACGTTAGAGTATACCACTGTAGATAGATTTACAGAATGCGTTCGTTCTTTGGGAGGAACCTTAATATCAGTTGAACCCGTAAACAAAATTTGGATGGGTTCCCACCGTCAAGTAATTTTGCATCAGGCTAAAGCTAGCTTGCATACACCTCATCATACATTAAAACAATACTGGATAAAATACGGCGGTTTTTACACCAGATTTGATGAGCGCGGTTGATTTCAATTATCAATTATCAGTTATCAGTTATCAATTGTAAGTTAATCATTAATTTTGCGGTTCTTCCCTACTTGGATGCAATACACGAAACTACTCCCCTTCCCTGATATCTTGCACCATTGTCGTTAAGCCTAAATTTCCGGCTTGAAATTAATCTTGGCTACAGACAAAGTAGTTCAAACGTACTCAAAGCCTTGCCCAGTCTGCCGCAATCAGACGCAGGTTTTTTAGTCTGGGAATTTATTCCCGTGTTGTTGAGAATGGTGCAAGATGTGAATTCCCCTCTCCGCTATTTTGGAGAGGGGTGCTTTTAAAGGCGGGGTGAGGTGTTTGAGACTGTATTGCACATTGCGATTAAGCCTAGCGCAAATGTATATTTTATGATTAGCGATCGCAAAAAATATTAAGTCCGATTATTCATATCTAGCATGATCGAAAACTATTGAAGTTAAAAGTTAAAAGTCAAAATAGCATTTTTCTCTCCCCCTCCTCCCCTTGCTTGTCTCAACAGATCAATTTTTTAACCGAACCATATTAGTTCAACTCCTAGACAAATTCTGCTGAACCATTTGCGCTAAAACCTTTTCAGTAAGATAGCGTCGTTCAGAACAATAAGTCATCATATACACGCCATTCATCATCCTCACCGTACTAACACGCACCCGGAAATCATCCGTAATAAACCAACAACGTTCTTGCCCTTGATTGCGATCGTATTCAGTGTCAATAGTTAAAATACCGTCATCACCAAACCAGTAACGACTGACAACCGGCACTTTTTCCACATAGCCCTGGTTCCTTAACAACTTGCCAGAGCGCCCAGTTTCATCATCCGGTACATCAATCAATACAGCCGCGTTTTCTGGATCTGGTTCCCGGTTATCCTCATGGGCTTGCCACATAAAGCTAGCTCCTGACTTGACACTAGCTGGTAAGATACTTTGCGTTTCACAGATAGCTTTTACCCTTGAGTCATCCAGTGTAATCGCATCCACATAGAGCTTTGATTCTCCCGACTCATCCCTTACCGCATCAAAGTGGTGTACAGTGCGATGAGTAAACCAAACCCCTTCACTCTTGCGGAAGAAGTCAATCATTGTCATTGGTGTAACAAAAGGCATAAGTATTGTAAATTTATAGATTTTTGTATAGATTTGGACCTACGCAACGAGGATATTTTTCTTGTAGTGCTTTGTCCCATTAAATATGATCGGTTTTCTCGCACAGCCGCCTGAGGTTGAAACCCCCGCTCTTTTAGCCAAATTCGTCTAAAGACGACTGGGGAAACGCACGTACATCAAAAATGATTCTTCCGCCTCTTCCCCCTCTCCCCCCTCCCTACCTTCACCCATCATATTAAATGTGAGAGCTTGATTAAATTTAGGTTATGGTATGATACCCCTAAATATTCTCATAAAATTGAGCAATGACAAGCAGGGAGACTCAGAAAACACCCCAAGAAGTTTTGGCTGCCCTCCAAACACAAATTGCTCTTGGCCATAAGGATTTTTACCAATTCAACCTAAGCAGTCTTGATTTACAAAAGCTAAATTTAAATGGCGCTATTCTGATTAGAGCCAATCTCAGTCAAGCTAATCTCAGTGAAGCTGATTTACAGACAGCTGATTTAAGAGCAGCCGATTTGAGTAAAGCAATTTTTCGCGATGCTAACTTGCAAGCAGCTTGCATGTTTAGGAGCGATTTGAGTGGTGCTGATTTACGGGGAGCCAATTTAACCGATGCCAAGTTGCTAGGGGCAAGGTATGACAGTCAAACTCTTTTCCCAGATGGTTTTGTCTACAAATCTTCTGGAGCGATCGGTCCAAATGCTAAATTAAATGGTGCCGAACTCAATACAGCTAACTTGCGATATGCTGATTTGCAAAGTGCAAGTTTGTTGGGAGCATACCTCGGAGGAGCCGATTTAACTGGGGCAAATCTCAAGGGTGCGAGATTGACTCAAGCAGATTTACGGAAAGCATTTTTACCGGGTGCTTATTTACGTAATGCTGGTTTAAATGGAGCCAATTTAGCAGGGGCAGATTTACGAGCAGCAGATTTAACTGATATTGAATTTGACTCTTTTGAAAGCATTGCTGGTGCTGATTTTAGTCAGGTACAGGGCTTGAGTGAAGAAATGCGATCGCGCCTTCTTAGCCAACCTGCGTCACAATTAGATACACCCCATACACTTACTCGTCGAACGACACGAGCTAGTTTGGAAAATAGAAGTTGATCCCACCAGGGGAAGTCAAAAGTCAAAAGTCAAAAGTCAAAAGTTAAAAGTTAAAAGTCAAAAGTCAAAAGTTAAAAGTTAAAAGTTAAAAGTCAAAAGTCAAAAGTCAAAATTATTAAATCCTCTCGTTGGGAATGAAGTAAAGACTTGGCATATTCTACTTGTAGGGGAGGCAAAAAGTGGTGTAGATTTTCTTCCCACTTTATTGCTGTTGCTTGTACACTGACTGATTTTCTACCCAATAATAAGACAATCAGTGTACGGCACCAACCAGGATCTTGTTACAATGGCGTAAGTCCTATTTTTCAAGGGTTTCGGTTCGTGTTTCTTGAAAGTAATTGGTGCGTGACGGCATTCGGTAATTATTCAATTGTCTCAAAAATTTTTCAATGCCGTCACATACCCGAAAAATACAGGTTTTTGTCAAGGGTTTCGGCTCGTGTTTCTTGAAAGTAATTGGTGCGTGACGGCATTCGGTAATTATTCAATTATGTAATCAATGTTAATTTATTAAAAGAAATAGGAAATTTGTTATGAGTCAATCGCTCAACTCCAAAAGTCCAGTCGTGGATGAAAAAACTCTGCAAATTCAAGCTGAAAATGACAAACTGCTGCAAATAACCAAGGAGCAAATTGGTTTAAAAACTTTTGACTCTACCAATGAAAAACTAATAAAACAAATGATAGAGGGCATGGGAGACACCCGTGGAATGATTCGACTGGGGTTTGCTCAAGCTTTGGGTGAAATTGGCAAGCCTGCAACGCCATTACTAACAGAAGCACTGGCAAATCATTCCAATGTGGTGGTGCGGAGGGCTGCGGCGAAGACGCTTACCATTATCTCCGATCCTAGCGCTGTGCCAAACTTAATCCATTCCTTTCTTAATGATGAAGATACAGTGGTTAGAAGTTCCTCTGCCGGAGCATTAGCAAGAACTGGAGAAGTTGCTGCACCAGCATTGTTAGATATCCTAGCATCCACCGAGTATTCTCAGGATATCAAAGGTCATGCTGGATGGGCATTAGCATTTATGGGTTCTAAAGCCTCAGAACACCTATACAAAGCTTTGAATGACGCTTCCTTGGATGTACGATGTGCTGTTATCGGTGCCCTCGGTAATGTCGCAAAAGAGGAATCGGATGAAAAACCATGCAATCTCCTAGTTTCATCTCTCAAAGATCCAGAAGCCCTTATCCGCACGGAAGCAGCAGCAGCTTTGGGACAAATCAATTATCCTCCTGCTGTTGAGCATTTAATTACCGCCGCAACCCAAGACACCGATTTAGACGTAAGGAAAGCAGCAATCAATTCCCTGGGAAAAACTGGCTCGAGCACAGCAATGGAAGCGTTACAAACCATACTCAATGACGAACAAGAAGTAGTGCGAATTTTGGCTAAACTGGCGATCGCTCAAATTGAGCGGCAATCAGAAACAAATGATTGGTGAACAGCCTTCACTTGATATTTTGATTAATTTTTATAACATTATCTTTACAAAATACTCAATTTTTTAATTATCCCCAGTCAGAGTAAGCCAGACTGGGTATTATTTTTGAGATATTTACTTTGCGAGAATATTACAAAATGTTGCTTTATTTTTCATAAAAGAGACTGAAATACAAATCATCTTTTATGTTCTATATTGTCTTGTTTAACAGACAAGAAATCTAGATTTAACAGATAACCAATTTTTAAGGAGAGCGAAATGCTTGATGCTTTTTCTAGATCTGTAGTTACAGCAGATGCCAGCACTTCCACCGTAACTGATATCAATGCTCTAAAAGAGTTTGTTGCTAATGGAAACAGACGCTTGGATGCTGTAAACGCAATTGCTAGCAATGCAAGCTGCATGGTTTCTGATGCTGTAGCTGGTATGATTTGCGAAAACCAAGGCTTAATTCAAGCTGGTGGTAACTGCTATCCTAACCGTCGCATGGCTGCTTGCTTACGCGATGCTGAAATCATCTTACGCTACGTAACCTACGCTTTATTAGCTGGTGACGCTTCAGTTCTAGACGATCGTTGCTTGAACGGTTTGAAAGAAACCTACACAGCTTTAGGTGTACCTACCTCCTCCACCGTGCGTGCAGTTCAAATCATGAAGTCTCAAGTAGCTGCTCACATCAAAGATGAGCCTAGCGAATCTTTTGCTGGTTCTAGATTAAAGAAAATGAATCCTACTTTAGTAGATGATCGTTGCGCTAGCTTAGTTGCTGAAGCTAGCGGCTATTTAGATCGCGTGATTTCCGCCCTCAGCTAGTCGATTATGATCGCAACCTCGAATAATTGAAATCTAACACAATAAAAAATCAACATCCGACAGGAGTATTAAAAAAATGAAATCAGTTCTTACCACCGTTATTGCATCTGCTGATGCAGCTGGACGTTTCCCCAGCAGTTCCGATTTAGAATCCGTACAAGGTTCTATCCAACGTTCTGCTGCTCGTTTAGAAGCTGCTGAAAAATTAGCTGGCAACATCGACGCAGTTGCAAAAGAAGCTTACGACGCTTGTATCAAGAAGTATCCTTACTTGAACGATGCTGGTCAAGCTAACTCTACCGATACCTTCAAGGCTAAGTGCGCTCGCGACGTTAAACACTACATGCGTCTCATCCAGTACTGCTTGGTAGTTGGCGGTACTGGCCCATTGGATGAATGGGGTATTGCTGGTCAACGTGAAGTTTATCGCGCTTTGAACTTACCTACCGCTCCTTACGTTGAAGCATTAACCTATGCTCGTAACCGTGGTTGTGCACCTCGTGATATGTCTGCTCAAGCATTGACCGAGTACAATGCATTACTTGACTACGCAATCAACTCTCTATCCTAGTTGATCGCGCTTACTAGACTTGTAATTTGGTGATGAGCTCAATTGTCACCCTACGAGCCTAGAGATTCTTGGCTATTTGCTTTACCGGCTTGAGGTTGAGTAATTGCAAAGAATCTCTGGGTTTGTTTTGATATTAAAATATAGATTATTGGTTGTCCGTCGCAAACAACTGGTACAAGCCCCTAACTTTATTTATGGGGACAATCCAAATATGTCCTATCGGACACGCTGAGCGCAGAGCGCACGCTACGCGAACGCGAACGCAAATCCAAAATCCAAAATTGATTGACGGCCCAAAGTAAAGCATATATATATGGATAAGCGCTTTTTTAATTTTTTTAATCTAACAGAAGATCGGGCGATCGCTCTTTTGGATACGCCTCAAGATGAGTTGAGCGAGGATGATTCGCGCTATATTGCGGCTTCTCACTTGGTCAACTTTCCGACAGAGCAATCAATTAACGCGCTGATTAGGGCAGTGCAGCAAACTGATTCCGCCTTGGATAACCGCATTGTCCGCCGTAAGTCCATAGAGACTTTAGGGCGACTGCAAGCTGAAGTAGCAATACCTGTGATTCGCGATTGTCTGAGTGATGATGACTGCTATACAGTAGAAAATGCCGTTTGGGCTATCGGTGAAATTGGTACCCAAGATCCTGATATATTAGAAGATATAGCTCAATTGCTGGACAAGCCGAAGCAAACCTATCGAGTCATAATTCATACACTAACAAAGTTTAACTACCAACCAGCCCTAGAACGAATTCGTAAATTTGTAGATGATACCGATGCACCAACAGCCAGTGCAGCCATTGCAGCAGTTTGCCGCTTAACTTCTGACTATTCCCAGATGGGAAAAGTAGTGGGAATGTTGCAAAACCCAAGTGTATTAGGGCGGCGGTTGTCTATTCAGGATTTGATTGATGCGAACTATTATGACGCAATTCCTCATATTGCAAGATGTCCGGTATCTCTAGTTTTTCGACTGCGAGGAATTCGGATGCTAGCAGAAGCGGGAATCAAAGAAGGAGCAATTAGCTTTGAAACGATTCAGCCCCACTTAGAGCAAACCTTACGCGACCACCCGAATGACTTGAATTTAGTACATAGTTACCAAGTTCAACCAGATATGTCATTTTTGATTCGGGGGTTGTACGAAACTGACTTTGGGCGTTGTTATTTGGCAGCTAAAACTATTCTAGAGCATCACGCAGATGCAGCTCCTGATGCTTTGTTTGCCACCTATGATGAAGAAGCAAAAAGTGATTATGGTGCCCATTTTCACGTGGTGAAATTGTTCGGTTGGTTGAAACATGCTCCTGCCTACGATTTGTTGGTGGAAGCCCTGCATAACAAACAACCCCAGTTTCAAAAATCACGAGCTGCTGCTGCGATCGCCTTAGGTGAGCTTGGTGCAACAAGTGCAATTGGGGAACTCAAAGCCTGTTTGGAAACCAACATTTGGGATTTGAAGTATGCAGTGTTGATGGCACTGGAAAAACTTGGTGATACAAGTAGTTATGAGATATTCGTCAACGATAACGATTGGTTGATTCGGGAAAAAGCTTTAATAAGTAATAAGTAATAAGTAATAAGTAATAAGTAATAAGTAATAAGTAATAAGTAATAATAAGATTTAGGAAAAAGGCATATTTTAGGGACTTGATATGAGGAGAATTTGATAATTGTTAATTGATAACTGTTAATTGATAATTGAGAGTACTAGTATGTCAACAGAAAAACTATTCCAACAACTGAAACATCCCAACCCCCACCTACAGCAACGGGCAATGTGGGAAATAGCTGAAAATCGTGATGAAACAACTATCCCCCGGTTGATGAGCATTTTGGATGAGGAGAATACCACCTATCGTCGAGCAGCGGTGAAAGCTTTGGGGGTAGTCGGTATTGATGCGGTAAATCCTTTGGTTGAGGCATTGCTTAATAGTGACAACGTTACAGTTAGAGGGAGTGCAGCAAAAGCACTGGCGCAGGTTGCCATTAATAATTCAGATACTACCTTTCCCGCTGTAGGTGTGGAGGGTTTAAAGACTGCCCTCAATGACTCCAATCCTGTAGTTAATATTGCTGCTGCTATGGCTTTGGGAGAGATTGGCTCTCC
>JBCCSG010000214.1:0-12510 GCA_039200565.1 Cyanobacteria bacterium P01_D01_bin.50
AAAACTCATTAATTCAGCTACAGTTTGTCCATCTCTAGCACCTTCTAAAATTGCAGCAGTAATAAAGGCGATCGCTTCGGGATAATTTAATTTTACACCCCTTGCTTTCCGTCTTTCTGCTAACAATGCAGCGGTAAAAATCAATAATTTATCCTTCTCTTGCGGTGTTAATTGCATTCTTTCACTCCATCCTTATCAATCGTTCATTGTTAATTGTTAATTGTTAATTGTTAATTGTTAATTGTTAATTGTTAATTGTTCATTGTTAATTGCTCATTGTTCATTGTTCATTGTTAATTGTTCATTGTTAATTGTTCATTGTTAATTGCTCATTGTTCATTGTTCATTGTTCATTGTTCAAAGCATCCAAACTCTGGGTAAACAGCGATCGCGATTTAAAAAAGATATCCGCAATAACTGCCAAACACTTATAAACCAGTTTCTCACTTCTGTTGTCGAATCACCACGATATCTACACAAAAATCCATTTTCTAAACGAGTCACACCACCTTCATAGGATGGGGAGAGATTGCGTGCTTGTTCTACTATTTCACTAGAGACTGGTTTTCCTATATATACTAAAGTACCTATAATTGGTTTTCCTGCCAAACCGTGGGGACTGTGAAAAATTTCTTCGCTACCGGGTAAATATTGTCTATCAACCCATAATGGTTTGTTATTTCGCCAAACTTCAAAGTGCGATCGCCATTCTCCTTCGATAAATTTCTCCCCTCTAGCAGTACGTCCAAATCTAGTAATTTCCCAACCAATAAAGTTTGCTTCTGTAGCTAATTCTATCCGTATATCTTGACGAAAGTTTGCACCGTTAAACACGATGCTTTCTTGAGGTAACCATTCTAAACAAGCTTGATTATCAATTTTAATTTCTATATTTTGTCTGGCTCTTCTACCGTTACTACGATAAATTTTATTTGCTGCGGCTGTTGTAATTAATGATTTTGCTTGAGGTTGCAAGTGAAAGTTACAAGATAATTTATCGCCACCAACTATTCCCCCAGCGGTATGTAAAATTACGCTATGACATACTGATTCTCCTTCGGGATAAAAGGGACGTTGTATTTTCAACGGTGCTTGGTTTTGACTTTTTATTAATCTCGTTTTATTTTCGCGATCGCTATAAACTAAGTTGAGTTTCCCATGCCAGCTTTTAGAAGATTCCGATCTTGTTTCTCGACAGGGTTGTTTCATTGCTTTTTATCGGTTCAATATTTATTCCATCAAATCATAAATTTTGACCCAAATTTACCCAAAAACCTGGTTGATTGAAAAATTTGGTTTTTAAACAATTTTTATGGAAATTTTCACAATAACAAAATAAATATAAATGCTATTCAACCTGTAGTTATTAAGTACTTCTATAATACTAACTCTAATCCTAAGTATTGAAAAAATCAGTTAACTCATATCTTTTACTTATACAAAAATAAAACAGCTACATTATTTATCTATTTTTTCTTGTCAAATTAGGATTTAAAGTTTAATAATTAGTATTCTCATAACACAAATAAATATTGATTGAATATGTAAAAGAATTATTTTTCTCCGAATAAATTAAGTAATTATTAAGAACTAATAGTGTTTTTGATTACTTCCTCTACCAGAGAGTCAAGTAATTTCGCATTGAACAATTAACTATGTAAACAAAGGTAAAGCCTGTCAAACCCTTGTATTTAAATACTTTAACTCGCTATGACGTAATTATGCTTACTAATTAGATACAAATTAGTGACAATCAAAAGTATTCCATGCTACGATGCAATCGTTTCATCTTCAATTTCAGTTTTCAAGCTCAATTAATACATTTTAGAGCGATTACTTTTTAATGATTAAAAGCCTTCAAAATGTATTGCTTTGATGCTGTAACGAGAGCAAAAAATGTCCTCGTCAAGGGTTCCCATAGGAATTTTTTTAGAATAAAAAAATCCTATGGGTGCCCGTCAAATTCTGATTTCAAGATGAAAATAATCAAAAAATTCACAGAGAAATAGAGGTTTGTATGATGTTCTTGAACCAGATCAAGAAAAATTTTGCTGCTTTAATACAGTCTGCTGTTTGTACTTTGTTAATCGTTTCTGTTGTGTTTGGTTTTGCTAGCAATGCTTTTGCCGCAGATGTCAAAGCTGGTCCAATTTGGAATAATAATGATGCAAATACCAAATGCCCTGTAGCTGCAGCAGCTTATGATACTGACTGGAATGGTCAGTGGGTAACTACCGTATCGGGAGAAATGTCAGTTTGTGGAACTCAACTATCCTCCCTACCTAAAATTAAACTACCCGCAGATGTCAAAGCTGGTCCAATTTGGAACAATGATGATGCAAAAACCAAATGCCCTGTAGCTGCATATGCAGCTGGAGGAGATTGGAACGGAAATTGGGTAACTACTGTTCCAGGAAGGATGTCAGTTTGTGGAATTAGTCCTGCATAATAGCTCTAGCTAAAAGTCTAATGAATCTTACCGCAAATAACTAATTTGTTTATGCAAGATTCATTAGATTAAATTTTTATTCCTCTCTAAACAATTACCTCAAATCTTCATTTGTTTAGAGATAGAGAGGAGAGAATAACTAAGCTTAAAGGGGAGTATCTTATTCCCTATTTTTAGTGCCAGGTTACCGAACTCTCAATACATTAGATATTTCATAATTTGGAAGTCCCTAATATGGACTTTTCTCCATAAAAATACTTAATGATTATTTTAAAAGTATTTTAAACGACTTTAACTACGCAAGAGTTAGTCATAAATAACACAATTTTGCTCTAAAAATTTCCGCACTTAGTTGTAATTAAAACCAATTTTTTTCTAATTGAGAGCATTCTCATTAATAACGAAAATAATTTTCATTTAATCAACGCAATTACGTTGTTTTTGGCATGTGATCTAGATCGCTTTTTCAAAATCGAAAAAATTTTGTATAATCTACTTGGGTATCTATATGTTAATTCGATCTGTAAGTAGAGCTTTCGATAAACATAAAATCTGAGAATAAGAAAATAATTTAACAAAACTTGATGAATATCTGATTCGATGGGTTTCGATTCATATTTGTGGATTCTTGAATTTTTTAGCCAAAATTATATAATCATCTAATCCATAGCATGATTGAAACCTCTGACTTAAATACTTTTGAAGTATGCTCGTCATATAAAGTTGTTTAGGTAATTTTTCTCGAGCAAATTTAGAAAATTCTGCACCAAGGGAACCTCTTAAACCTGTGGATGTTAAATATCTATACCAAACTAATTCTAATTCTAGTTCTTGAAGAAGTTTATTTATCAATTTATTTTCTTGTTCGCGATCCTCAGATTGAGAAGTATTGTAAGCTTTATATAGCTTCTTGTCTTGAAGAATTAACAGCGCATAACCTTCATTTTTTAAACTTAGATCGATGATTTGCTGATAAATGCTATTTGCTTGAATGCTTTTAGTAGAATCGTTGAAGAAACAGTGAGAAATGACAACGAAATCAAAGAAATCTGTTGGGATATTACTTGATTGCTGATTCCAGGTGAATATATCTGAAGTTACGAAGCGGAAAAAAGCATTGATGGGAGTTTTACGCGATTCTATATATCTTCTCCAAAATTGTAAACCTCGAAATTGAAATGCATTTTGTTTTTCTAAGGAGTAATAAGATATATGGATCTGAGGAAGATTAAAAAAGCCGCTGGTACTTTGTAAAAATAAAGCTAATCCATAAGCAACAGTTCCAGGGCCTGATGCAATATCAAGAATGTTAATATTAGTTGGGAGTAATCCAGATTCGTAAATTAAAAACCAAGCTAAGTAGAGGCAATATACATTTTCGAGGAAATATTTCATATAGTAAACATGTGGAGTCAGACTAAAACGGTAATCTGGATCTTTTCCACACTTTAAACTATTGATATCTTCTAAAGCGTCTTCGAGTTTTATTGATAAATGCTTCTCGGGAATTCTGCGAAACTCTTCTTTAAGGTATTCAACTAGTTGAGCTTCAAAATCATCAAATATTCTTTCATCTATACCAGTGCATTGTAATTTATTTTCGTCGTGTTGAATTAAATTAAATGTTTTGTGAATAAAAGCAATAAAATCTCGATCTGAATTTAATTTCAGATTACTTTTATTTTCAATAGATACTGATAAATCTGTTTTTTTTTTCTAACTCTTGTAATGCGGTGTTGAGTTTCCCGTTCAAAATAGCGGTTTCTGTTTTATATTGTTTCGCAGAATCTTCAAGCTGTAATTGATCTCGAAATAGCTTTTCTAAATACGATAATTTTGCACCAGATTTTTCAATTACTCGTAAAAATTTGATTGCTTTTCGTTTATTACCTTGTTGTAAAGCTGATTTGAACTGGAAAGAATGCCACCAATTAGAGATCGAGTTAATCATAACCAAAACCGTCTTTTCCTTCCCTTATTTCAACATCAGGAAGATTAGACATTAATTTTTCTTTGAATCTTATATAGCTTAATTTTTCTGCGTCATACCACCAAGCGTATTTCTGCTTAACTTCTTGGGCATCTTCACGAGTTGTAGCAATCAGCGAACGATTTTGGCTAGGGTGAAAATCCTGAATGACGATTCGATCGGCGATTTTTAACTTTTCGATGAAGGTAGCTTCGTCTTTTTCTAAAGTTGGAAGTAAGGGAGTAATTGTAATAGAAACTTTGGGAATAAAGCCTTTAAGAGAATCGATACTTTGTTTAACTTTTGTAATTGCATTTAATCTAGCTTTAATACTTGGCGATCGCGGTTCAAAGTCTCGTCTTACGGATTCGCTGCCGGTGGGGATACTCATATTAACTCGCAGATGCTGAAATCGTTGTAAAAAATCAATATCTCTAGTAATAATTGGGCTACGAGTTTGAATTACTAAGATTGGATAATAGGGATACATGATTTCTAATAAAGAACGAGTTAATTCATGTTTGGATTCGATTGGTTGATAAGGATCTGTAACGCTACTCATATAAATTCGAGGAGGTTTATTCGGATTTTTTTTGTACCATCGTTCCAACTCTTTTTCTAAAATTTCTGCGGAATTTTGCTTGATAATCACCCATTTTCCCCAATCTTGACGCATTTTGGGATTAGGACTAAAAGCAGCAGCATAACAATAACTACAGCCATATTGACAACCGCGATAGGGATTTAAAGTAAAGTCATAAGCGCTAATAAAACCAGTGGCTTTAGTAAGCAGTGATTTAGCATTTTGGTTGTAAACGTTAATATCTCCGAAGAATTCTTTGACTAATTTAGTGGGAGTGTTGATGCAATAGTATTCGTACTGTGGTTTTGGCATTGTTGAAAATATTATGATTTTTAATCAATGAGAGGGAGAGGGGGGAAGAGGGGGAAGATTAAATAACTCATAACTCCTCACTCCCAACAGTAGAGACGTAGCACTGCTACGTCTCTACATTCCTAACTCCCAACTGCATAAGTTGGTTTGACTCACACCTATTTAATAGATAGCAGCGATTACATTCCAAAGCTCCCTGGGTGGAAGGGGAGGATATTTCCTTACCCCTTCTACCTTTTCTCGCTTTGAGGAATTTCTGTATTTTGTTTTCCGAAAATATATAGTTATTCACTGTTTCTTTATAAAGCTAGCTTCATCAATATTTTGTAAATAAACGGAGCTATGAAGAAAAAAATCTTGATTTTAGCAGCTAATCCCACGGATACAAGACAACTAAGGTTTATATTCATTAGCACAACCTTGGTTAGAGCAAAGTCTATCAACAGTGCGATCGCTTCGCGCATGCTATGCAGGCTTATCGCGTTTAGGAGAAAATCATCCCCACACAGCAACCAGTTTGAACAATTTAGCTTATCTCTACAAAAATCAAGGAAGGTACGAAGAAGCTGAAGCGCTTTATATCCAAGCTTTGGAATTAACAAAACAACTACAGGGAGTTAATCATCCCGACACAGCAAGCAGTTTGAGCAATTTAGCTTTACTCTACGACACCAAGCTGTAGATATTGCGGAGCGGGTTTTGGGAACAAATCATCCGAATACGGTGCTTTATCGCAATAATTTTGAAGATTTACGAGCAAAGCTGAGAGAAAGTCGGGATGATTCTTAGTTTTTTGTGATTGTCATTGCGAATGTAACGAAGTGGAGTGAAGCAATCGCAATTATTCGTTGGTGTTGGAAATATTGGGATTGCTTCCTTCGTCGCAATGACAGTTAATTATTTTAGCGTTTATTCACAATAAACCGTCATACAAATCGCACCATTGTGGATTTATACTATTTACCAAATCAATTTTATGGCAGTCTGGAACCAGCTTTAATTTGTTTTTCTCTTGTTATAGCGCTATTAATATCGGTAAAAATTTCGTAATAAACCAGTTTATTAACGTTGTACTTTTTTGTAAAACCAGCAATTATTTTTTCTTTGTGTTCGTAAATTCTTCTAATTAAATCATTCGTAACACCTGTATAAAGTACAGTATTATGTTGATTTGTGATTATATAAATGTAGTATTGTTTACTCATTTCCCAGCTTGCTGACGAGGCTGTTGTAATTTTTGCTCTAGTTGATGAAAAACTACTTCTCCATCAATAACTTCCCCACGCTCAGAAGCTTCAACTCCAACCATGATTTCCCGTTTCAATTCCTCAAATCTACCTTGATAAATCCTTTCTCTTTCCTTAAGCAATTTAATACCCGCAATAATCACTTCCTCAGTTGAGGAATATTTACCACTTTCAATTTGACGGGCACCCATAAGAATTTTTAGAAGAAAAAAATTCTTATGGGAACCCTTGACTCTGAATAAATTCTTCTAATTCAAAAGTCAAAAATTGATACTCCCTTCCCGGTAGAAGATTTCCTATAGCGTAGGTTGGGTTGAGGAACGAAACCCAACCTACAATTTTGAGGGTTACTTAGAGCGGGATAGGAGTAATTGTTAATTGTTCATTGACAACCGCTTCTCCCAAATGCACGCTTGTACAATAACTCATATAAACAAAACCTTTTTCGTTCTTAAATCGCTGATATAAATTCTCCAAATCATCAATAACTTGTTCGTAACCTTCCCCTGACTTAGGAAGATAGGAAACACTCATCGCACGTCCAATTAATCCAGTTAAATCTAATTCTTGTTGATAAACAAATTTATATTCTTCAAAATTTTTAAAATAAGCAGTTTCTTTTAAAGGTTCCACCGATTTCGTTTTCGCTTCTGCTGGATGATTTTTCGATGCTTCGCGAACTATCCTGCTATATTCTGCTGTAAATTCGTCATTGCGATCGCGATTATTGTAAACTACCGCTAATTTCCCTTCCGGTTTGAGAATACGGCGAAATTCCGCTAAAGTTGGTTCGGGAGTAAACCAGTGAAATGCTTGAAAACAAGTTACTAAATCAACTGACGCATCTGGTAAATTAGTATTTTCTGCTGTTCCATCTTTCCATTCCACTAAAGCTGTCGCATCTCTAATTCCGGCATTTCTCATTTCTGTATTTGGTTCGATCGCAATTACTTTAATACCCCTCGCAGCTAACAACCGTGAAGAAATTCCCGTACCTGCTCCAATATCAGCTGCTGCGATCGGTAATGTAAAATTCTCCAGGATTCGATCGATTGCTGCTGCTGGATAACTAGGACGATATTTTACATAATCTTCTACTCTATCGGAAAATCGGTTTTGGGGATTTAGTGTATGTAATGGCGTTAATTCTTTGTTCGTTTCGCTCATTGGAGAAGTTAAATATTTAGTTTGAATTCTCAACCCACCCTAACTGAAACCGCAAGCTGGGAGGGAATAAGATTTTTAAAGCCTCTGCCTTCATGAGGGGAGAGGTACTCTACGAGAAGAATTCCTCAAGGGAGAGGGTTTCAACCTCCGCCAAATGTACCCTATTACAATAATCAAGATAAACAAAACCATCTTGATTACAAAAGCGCTGATACAATTTTTCTAAACCATCAACAAGTTGCTTTTGTACAGCTTCTTCTGAAGAAATAAACGAAACACTTTGAGCAAGACCAATTAAACTTGATAAATCGAATTCCTGCTTATAAGGAAATGTATAGCAATCAATATATTGAAAATCTAAATTATTTTTCAATGGCTCAATTTTATAACTCAAAGTCCCCGAGGGACAATTTTCGTCAAATTGACAAATAAATTCATCATAAACCCGTGTAAATTCATCATCCAAATTCAAATCTCGAAAAACTACCGCTAATCTTCCTTCTGGTTTTAAAATCCGGCGAAATTCTAATAAAGTAGGTTCTGGTTTAAACCAATGAAAAGCTTGAAAACAAGTTATTAAATCAACCGATGCATCTGGTAAATTAGTCGCTTCCGCAGTTCCCATTCTCCATTCAACCCCTGGTGATGAATCGTGCCCTTCTCTCATGGCTGTATTTGGCTCGATCGCAATTACATTTACACCGCGTTTTGCTAACTGACGTGCCGAAATTCCAGTACCAGCACCAATATCTGCCGCTACAAATTGATTTGTTAACGTTAAACCTTCCAAAATTTTATTAATTACTGCATCTGGATAAGGTGGACGGTATTTGTTATAGTTTCCTGCTTTATCAGAGAAACGATTTAGGGGATTGAGATTATATAGAGGTGTGGTGAAATTCATTTATTTGCAAGAATATAAATTCACAATTGTAGAGACGCGATATATCACGTTTCTACATTTATTGGCATAATGCATAATTTGCTCAAAAAGTCAAATATAAACATTAAAAATTCCACTTTGATATTAACATTCCTCTACATATAAAAATCGTAGTGGGAATCATAATAATGAATGAATTAACAGTTCCTGGTCCTAAAGCTTTACCGTTAATTGGACGTACTATATTAATATCAAAATTTGTGGGAGATTCTCTAGGTTTTACAAGTCAATTATTCCAAAACTATGGCGATATAGTTTCTCTAGCTCGTGGTGGCGGTACAAATCTTTATTCTCCCTTACCGAATTGTCCCGGTACAGTATTTACTTATGGTGCTGCAAATGTAGAAGCAGTGACGACTCAACATGAAATTTATTACAAATACCCCTTGACTGGTGGATTGTATCGTAGACGGGATGAATCACCACGCACGGAGCCTTTAAAACACTTTGGTGTGGGTTTATTTGGCGTAAATAGCGATGCTCATCGTCGTCATCGTCAGTTATTAATGCCAGCTTTTCATCAAAAACGTATTGAGTCTTACCGCGATAGTATTGTTGCGATCGCAGAATCAATAATGCAGCACTTAGTTGTTAATCGAGTCACAAATATCGCCAAGGTGATGCGAAATTTGACATTGCGAGTCGCCACCAAAACTTTATTCGGTGTAGATATAGGGGAAAAAGGTAGTAAAAGCGCGGAACTTCTGCAAAAAATTGGTATTTTATTAGGTAATCCGGTAACCATGGTTTTACCCTTCGATTTACCAGGGTTTCCCTTCTACCGAATGATGAATTTAATGGCTGAATTAGACGAAGAAATGCGGGGAATAATTCGCTCTAAACAAGCTTCAAATAGCGATGGTGGGGATGTGCTTTCGATGTTAATCAAAGCTCGTGACGCTGAAACTGGAATGACATTAAGCGAAGATGAATTACTCGGACATGTGAGTGTAATATTTGCTGCTGGACATGAAACTAGTGCTAATGCTTTAACTTGGACATTATTTTTACTTTCCCAACATCCAGAAGTTGCTGCTGACTTACTAAATGAACTCGATGAAGTATTACAAGGAAATGCACCCACTGTAGAACAATTACAGCAATTACCCTTATTAGAACGAGTTATTAAAGAAAGTATGCGAATATTAACCCCAGTACCTTGGAATGCTCGTGTTACATCTCAACCAACCGTCTTAGGAGGTTATGAATTACCAGCAGGAACAGAAGTTTGGGTGAGTATTTTCCATACTCATAGAAATTCCGAGATTTATCCAGAACCTTTGAAATTTAATCCCCAACGATGGGAAACTTTAGAAGTGGATAATTTTCAATATAATCCCTTCAGCGCTGGCTCTCGTAAATGTATCGGAGCGGGATTTGCGATGATGGAAATCAAGATTGTTTTAGCAATGTTGCTGCAAAAATTCCGTTTTCAATGTTTACCACAACAAAAAATTACTTGTAAAGCTTTAATTGTTTTGGCAGAAGACGGTGGTTTACCAATGATTGTTTGTCAGCAAGATAGAGATTTTCGTAAAGGTGTTGGAGGATTGAGGGGGAATATTCGGGAATTAGTAGAATTAAAGTGAGTAGTTATGAGTGAGTAGTGAATAGTGAGTAGTTAAGAATTGTATATCTCTCTTTTTCTTCTTCCTCTGTGTACTCTGTGTCTAGAAGGATTTTTTTTAATTATCTTCACTTATAACGAATTAATTCAAGGGTGTATAATTATTATTTTTCCGGATATTCCTGAATAAATAAACAATAAAAAATAAGAGGCTGAAAATTAGTTTAAAAAAACTTGTAAACAAAAACATCATGAAGAGTAAGAGAATATTATCCTGCTTTTGATAAGGATGAGTAATTTCTTTTTTGAGAATTTCGTTGATGTATCTACGTTCTATTTTTGGAGCTACACATTTATATTGATACTCAACTGTAAATTTTTCATATTTTTCGTAATCATTAAACCAATTTTCTTCACAAAAATAATCATAAAAACCTTCAATTTCACGATTATATGTTAAGCGATTATATAATTTGCCTTGAAAGTATTGATTTGATTCAATAATATGACCTTTTCGACCTATAGTTCTACTTTCTAGAATAATATTGCTATCAGGGTGATATTTCTTTATTATTTGAGAATCATCTGGATTATCAATAGTTTCTGTTCTAGCTTCAAGAATATAATGAAATTCTGGATTGTATTTCAGTAAAATATTTTTTGCAGCAATTTTATTTTCTTCTAAATTTCCTAATTCACCTATATAATAAGCACCTGTGTCATAACATTCTGCAATACAACACATCATATTAGTCAAGTTTCTATGAATTAGATCTATTCCTTCATATGTATGTAAGATAGGTGAATTATTTGAATTTTCTTCAGCACCAACAACTGCAAAAAATTCACCTTCAAATTCAAACAGTGGAAACCAACCAAAAGGAAGCGATAAACCCCAAGCTTCTTCAAAAAGGTTTGATTCTTCTAATGTTTCTTCTAAAGGAATAAATCGATAATTTTGAAAAAAACAACTTCCATCATCAATCATTCCATTTCGCCACTGATAAAGCTCGTAAACTTCTTGAGTTAATCTAAATGGCAAGTCTTTGACTTTTGATTCTATTTCTTCAATTGTTAATCCTGGTTGTAGAGAATCGATAGTAGAAGATTTATTATCTTGAAACCAATTTAAAATTCTATCTAGAGCGTTTGTTAATTCTGACATCGCTAAACATATTTTTAATATCAACAATAACTCTTAGAATAAGCCTAATCTTAAAAATAGTACATACGATCGCTTAAATCTTCATAAAATACTCCTTACGCATCACGTAACGTCAGGCTAAGCGGATGAATTCATCAACTGCATTTCTCTGGTTTTGAACGGAGGTGATGATGTCTGGAGCTATGAAGGTTGGTGAATTATCAAAGCAAACAGGGCTTTCAATTCGCACCTTGCATTATTACGACGAAATTGGGTTGCTCTCACCCTCAGATAGAAATGAGATTGGACACCGATTGTATAGTGATGAGGATATTATCCGGTTGCAGCAAATCATGTCGTTACGACAACTCGGTTTTGCTCTTAAGGAGATTCGTGAATGCTTAGAAAATCCTGATTTCTCCCTTGCTCTTTGCTACTAGCTATTTTAGAAGAAGCTAAAAGAGGAGGAGGAGTCGCAACTTATATACTCATAGAGTTGCTTGGAATAGATTTAGCTGAATTGGAGCATCAACTAAGATTACCAATGTCGGAATAGTTAATATCGATAGTAGGAAGAATAATACAGGTAATCAGTAATGAATCAAAAACCAACTTTACACTTCTTCTGTGGCAAAATGGCTAGTGGTAAATCAACTTTAGCAAAATCTCTTGCTATAGAAAATCATGCTATTTTAATGGCTGAGGATATTTGGTTATCAATGCTTTATTCAGATGAAATTAATGATTTCAATGATTACCTTAAATATTCTTCTCGATTAAAAGGAATACTATCTCAACACATCCAAGATATTCTTTTACAAGGTACATCAATCATTCTTGATTTTCCTGGAAATACTCCATCGCAACGCAATTGGTTTCGTTCAATATTTGAGTCGGTAGAAGTCAATCATCTACTTCATTATATAATTGCATCCGATGACCTTTGCAAGCAGCAATTAAAAATAAGAAGTCGAAATAAAACTGGAGGTTCAGCATTTACGACTGAAGCGGAATTTGAAGCCATCACAAAATATTTTCAACCTCCTACACCAGAAGAAAAATTTAATATTAAGACTTATCATAAGCATTGAAAATTGCCTGTAGTATTGTTCAATTCCAACGTAGATAA
>JBCCSG010000215.1:0-12471 GCA_039200565.1 Cyanobacteria bacterium P01_D01_bin.50
CTAGACAAATAACTTAACAAACCCTATATGGTAGTCCTTCAAGTTGTAAAGTGAAATCAATCAGTCCTGCATAAAAGGCAATAAATTATTCAAGAGGGATATTCGATTATGGTTCAACGTGGTTCTAAAGTGCGCGTTCTTCGCCGCGAATCTTATTGGTATCAGGATGTAGGAACCGTGGCTACTGTTGATAAAAGCGGCATTATATATCCGGTAATTGTGCGCTTTGATAAAGTTAACTACTCTGGTATTAACACCAATAACTTTGCACAAGATGAACTAATTGAGATTGAAGCACCCAAAGCTAAGGCTAAAAAACCTAAGCCTGCAGCTTCTGCTGACAAACCTAGTGATAGCGCAAGCGCTTAAGCCGATTCTTTAAAGCTAACCTTCAGAAACAAGGTACTCCAGATAAAGAAACTGAGTTACGTTAAGTAGTGCCAGAATTACCAGAAGTTGAAACAGTTAAAAGGGGTTTAAATCAACTAACCCTGCAACGAAAAATTACGGGAGGAGATGTGTTGCTTAATCGCACTATCGCCTACCCGTTTTCTGCTGAAGATTTTTTAAACGGACTTAAAAAAAGAGAAATAATATCTTGGCATCGTCGCGGTAAGTATTTGATCGCCGAACTGAGTTTCTTAGAAGAGGACAAGGAAAGCCACTGCGTTGCTGAGGTTCCCGCAGTACGAGCAAGGGGCGCCACCCGACGGGAGACCAGGGGAAAAGGAGACAAGGAGACAAGGAGACAAGGAGACCAGGGGACAAGGAGACAAGGAGATGAAGTAGAGAATAATTCTTCCCCCTCTTCCCCCTCTCCCCCCTCTACCCCCTCTTCCCTCGGCGTTCATCTACGAATGACAGGTCAACTATTATGGCTGCCTCAAGATGAACCTTTGCACAAGCACACGAGGGTGAGGTTGTTTTTTGGTGAGGAATGGGAATTACGCTTCGTGGATCAGCGTACTTTTGGTCAGATGTGGTGGGTTCCTCCGAAGGTTGAAACACAAAGTATTATTACTGGTTTAGCAAAACTTGGAGCAGATCCTTTTTCAGCAGAATTTACTGTAGAGTATCTTGCGGAGAAACTCAAAAATCGTCGCCGTGCTATCAAGACTGCGCTACTAGATCAATCTGTGGTGGCGGGGATAGGTAATATTTATGCTGATGAAGCTTTGTTTATGGGTCGGATAAAGCCAGAAACTTTGTGTTTAAATTTGCGAAGAGAACAAATAAAGAGCCTGCACTCTAGCATTATTAAAGTCTTAAAAACTAGTATTGAAGCTGGAGGCACTACTTTCAGTAATTTCCTCAATGTACAAGGAGTTAATGGAAACTACGCCCACGTGGCATGGGTTTATAACCGCACTGGGAAACCTTGTCGAAATTGCACTCATCTAATTGAGCGAATTAAATTAGGTGGAAGATCCAGTCACTTTTGTCCACAGTGTCAGGAGTGAGTAGTGAGTAGCGAGTAGCGAGTAGCGAGTGGTGAGTAGTGAGTAGTGAGTAGCGAGTAGCGAGTAAGAAGGCGCCCTCCCAGCGGCACGCCGACGCGTGCGCGGGGCTCAGCCGGTCGAGGTTGACCGTGACCGCCTGCAGCGGGCAGGTCGCAACGGCATGAGCAGTGAGTGGCGAGTGGTGAGTAGTGAGTAGTGAGTAGTGAGTGGTGAGTAGTGAGTGGTGAGTGGTGAGTAGTGAGTAGTGAGTAGTGAGTGGTGAGTGGTGAGTAGTGAGTAGTGAATAAAGAGTAATGAATAAGAGACTTGTATTTTGCCAGATATTTAAGTAAGTCGGCACAAATAAACCCAATGATATTGCAGAATATAAACTGGCTTTTCAAAGAGAAGACAGACAAGCAAGCGTCTACAAAATCTTGTCCCACTCACTACTAACTACTCACTATTCCCTACTCACTACTCACTACTCACTACTAACTACTCACTATTCCCTACTCACTACTCCCTATTCACTACTCACCACTCACTACTCACTTTAAAATTTGAGGAGAAATATATGACCGAATATGAAGATGAAGATACAGAAAATCTTTGTAATGCTGCGGATGAGTATCACCAATTGGGTAATTTTGCTTATCTACAACGGCAATTTGAACAAGCACGACAATATTACCTTAAAGCTGTAAAAATATTAGAGGATACGGGGGATTTATCTAATGCTGCTGATGAATATCATCAGTTGGGTAATATTGCTTTTAGACAAGAGCAATTTGAGTTAGCTAAGGAATATTATTTCAAGGCTTTGAAAATAAGGGAAGATGTGGGAGATTTGTGCAACGCTGCGGATGAATATCACCAATTAGGTAATGTGGCTTATCTCCAAGAAAAATTTGAATTAGCGCAGAAATATTATCTCAAGGCTTTAAAAATAAGGGAAGATGTAGAAGATTTATCCAAAGCTGCTTCAGATTATCATCAATTGGGTATGGTAGCTCAAGAACAACGAAAATTTGAAGATGCGATCGCTTATTATCAAAAAGCCTTTAGTGTTTATCAAAAATCCCAAGATTGGTATTGGGTTTCACAAACATTGTTTAAATTAGGAAAAGTTTTAGAAGCGCAATCGAATTTTTCTGAAGCTTTAAAAATTTATATTGAAGCTATAACGATTGATATTGAGCGTAATCAAGATTGGATTGATGAGGATATTAATGATTTAGCACGGATGTTGCAGATTTTGGGAGAAAATCAATTTGACAAAATTTGGTTTAAGGTAAAGGGTGAAGAATGTACGGGTGAATTGCGTCAAAGAATTTGGTTTGCTCGGGATAAGTAAGTCAATAAAATTTGGGTGAGGGGGAAGAGGGCGGAGAGGGGGAAGAGTAGGAAATTTGACCTTTAATAATATTATTTAATTAAGCAATTTTCGCGCGTTCGCGAACAACATTAGGTTTTATAATAGCTTTGAGCATTTTATCACTAGCCATTCTCGCACCGGATAAATTTCTTGCTGTTGGCCCAATTTGTAAAGCTGCTAAGCCACCCATAATAAATAACGAACAACCACACCATCGTAAACTATCATCTAAAACCGGTAAACCGTTGATTACAGGAATTGGATATACTTCTAAAACCTCCTTTAACAAAGGTTCCTTACTAACATCAAAACGAGTTCCGGTAGATAACCAAATACGATGGAATTTTTCCTTACTCTCATCACTAAATTTCACCAACCATCGATTCTCTTCCCATTCAGCCTTAACTACTTGAGTATTTTCCTGGATTTTCAGCCTTCCATTACGCACTTGTTTTCTCAACTGTGTGACAATTTCAGGAGTCATCGAACCACCATTCCGTGCTTCTTGAATCATTTTAAAGCGCTTTTCAAAATCTGATTCTGCAAAAAATCCTTTCAAATATTTTGGCCCCAACCAACCGGCATCCGCATCAAATATCTTTTCTTGTAACTGTCGTCGTATCGTTATCTGAACTTCACCACCCCGAGAAATGGCACCATTGGCTAAATGTCCGCTTGTTAACCCTCCACCAATTATCAATACTCTTTCATCAGCTAAATGCAATTTGCGTAAATCCACAGAATGAGAATGACAAAGTCTATCTGAAGGATACTCTGTCTCAATCTCCCTTACCCAATCCGGTATTTGTAATTGACTGCTACCATTTGCTAACACCACCCGACGCGCTGCTATTGATTTTCCCGAATCCAACCACAGACGAAACCGGGAACCCAAAGGATTACGCAATGGCTGAATTCGAGTTATTTTTTCAGCTACAACCATATTCCCTAAATCCCAACGACGAATTACATCCTCACAAAAATCATTAAATAACCTAGTTCCCGGTAAATCGTTAGGAGGGAAAAACTCATTCATCCGAGACTCAGCAAATTTACGTAGAGCGAAAGGATTAGAATCTGGATGGTGAACAGTTGGAGAGCGTAAATGTGGTATCTCCAATGCAGCAAATTGATGCTTCCATTGACTCATCCATTCACCACTAGGATCAAATACCGCAATTTTAGAACGGATTTTTTGCCGCTTCTTTAGCAGATGAGCAACCAGAGTAAGAGAGTGAGGCCCAGCACCGATAACTGCTAAATCAATTTTCTTCAAAAGGTGTGGTGGATTACTTTCCATAAACTTAAACTACAATGATAATCGTTATCATGATAGCATTTGAGATGGGAAAGTGTAATATTTTTGAGGCTTTACCAAATTACATTTCACTGCCAAAAGAGTAATGAGTAATGAGTAATAAGTAACAAGTAATGAGTAATGAGTAAGAAGTAATAAGTAATGAGTAATTGGTATGATTAGAAAAATCAAAACTAATTTTCATCAAGAGGTTTTTCCCAAACCGATACATGATAGCGACTAGTATTTGTAAATGGTTCTTTTTTCCAACCTCCCCACCTTGCTTTCAGCTTTAAATTAGCGATTCTAGCCATCAGATCGAGTTCTGATGGCCAAACGTAACGAAAAGGTATCGAAGATAGCTCCACTTTTTGATTACGAACTTTCATATGATGTGACACTACGGATTGAGAAACGAAATCGTAGGTATCTATTCCCCAATGTTCATCGCTGCGATCGAATACATGGTTTGTTTCACCATGTGGTATAAATTGAAGCGCGGGAATCATAACCTCAATAACGAAACAACCACCAGGATTCAGATGTAATGCAGCGTTTTGGAAGCATCTAACTTGTTCTTCCTGAGTTGTGAGATTCATGATAGTATTGAAGACTAGATAGACGAGGGAGAATGTTCTTTTGCATGATGTGGTTGCAAAATCACCTTGAGTTACGACAATACTATCTCCCCCAGTTTTCTCGGTGAGTTTGGCGAGCATGGCTTTTGAAAGATCGATTCCATGAACTTCGATTCCTTTCATAGCCAATGGTAAAGCTATTCTACCAGTTCCAATACCAAATTCCAGCGCACTTCCACCATCTGCAAATTCTGCGAGAAAATCTACCACAGGATTGATTTCTTCGGGGTTGAAAGCATCAATATCATCATCATATGTTGAAGCGACTTTTTCGTTGAAATAATCGTTAATATACATACTTTTTTTTGTTTACCACTTTTAAGTTAATGGTAGAGCATATGTATTATATAGCAATATAAAACCCCTCTTCTTGAAACGGGAGAGGGGCTTTTGAAAACTTATTCTTATGGGTGCCCGTGAAATCTGCGATGAATTACCACACTTTGCAAGTTAACTCGGTACAGAATAATCGGCGTTGCACAATCGTAATATGAAATTATGATTTCACATTGCAGAAGACGTAACACTGTTACGTCTCTACAGAGGTTTCATGTTTTTGACGGGTACCCATGACAAAATGTATATAAATGCAATTCATAGTTTAATTGAGCAACGCCGAATAATCTTTTAAAACTAATGCACGGATATTGGACTAAATTCCATTACGGTTAAGCTTGTTCCTGTAGGAATGACTTTTTCCAGTTTAAAACCACTAGCTTCAAATAACTCCTTATATTCTTGTTCGGTGCGCCAGTAACCCCCTGGATTTGTAATCATCATTTGAACTGCAGCTAAGCCTGGCATAGTTCCATCGGGATATTCTACAGGAGCTCCAAGAGATGGAACTAGGGTTTGTAAAAGTATTACCCTACCATGTTGTGGAAGAGCTTGTTTACAGTTACTGAGTACTTTAATTGAATCCTCCTTACTAAACACCGACAGAAAATACTTCATGACAATGGCATCAGCACCTGTTGGCAAGGATTCTAAAGCACTCCCACCAATAATTTGCACGGCACCATCGACTCCATATTTTGAAAGGTTATCGGGAGCTGTTTGTACCTCATGGGGCAAGTCAAACAAAATGCCTTTACAGCCGAATATCTTGACAATATTTGCAATTAACGATCCTTGATTTCCTCCTACATCCATCACTGTCTCAAAACGACCAAAATCATAAACTTCAAATAATGGATCGACAGCTTCAGCAGTTAAATAACTCATGGCATTGTTAAAGAGTTTTTTACTGTTGGGATTTTGTGTCATATAAGAACTATAAAAATCCTGACCTTTAGCCAATTCAAAAGGTACTTCTCCTGTTTTTAAACTGTTTTCTAACTCTCTCCAAGCATCCCACATATTAGGCTCTGTAATATGCATTAAAAAATCACCAATAGATGGGGAACCATTACTAACCAGAAGCTCTGATAATTCTGTCGATCCAAAAACCCTTCCTGGTTTTTCTGCAATTACTCCTAAATGAGCTAAAGCACGCAACACAACATAAAGTTTTTCAACTTTAGTGCCAGTTTTTTCTGCTATTTTCTCAACAGGTAAAGCCCCATGTTGTAACAAGTCTGGTATTCCTAAACTTGTGGCAACGTAAACGCATTGACTTTGCCAGTAACCGTAGATAATTCGGTAAATTTTCTTCTTAGATTCTGACGCAGAGCCTAACATAATTAATTCCCTAAATTTCTATTATATTAAACTACTACTCAAACGTTCTGCTAGCACTTTTATGTTTGGTTCCTGTAGAAAATTAAAGTGATTGCCAGGAACCAAATTCAGCTCAAGATCGGCAGCATCTAAGATTGCATACAATTCTACCCAAACTAACTGAGGATCTGGTGCATGATAATGCCTTTCTCGCGGTCGAAAAACGGTTACTTTCCCGGGATAAGGACGACGCTTGTAAACATAAGTAGCTTTTAAAGTTCCTACAATTACATCTATAAAGCGTCGATTTTGTTCGCGGCTTGCTTCTGGTGGAAATAATCCTAATTTTTCGGCTTTCTCAATAATAAACTCGATTTTTTCTTCTGGGTTCAACCCTGCTAATTCATCTTCACTGACTAAATTAACTCTGCCAAAAGCACCTCCAAAGTAACGACTCAATGCACCTGTTAAATACGGATTATCAATTTTTTTATTAGGGTCTAATAAAATGGGAACCCAAGCATCTAAAATAGCTAATAAACTTACTTCTCTTCCTTGTTGAACTAACTGTTGCGCCATTTCAAATGCAACCACTCCCCCAAAAGACCAACCTCCAATTTGTAATGGCCCTTTTGGCTGAAATTCTTGGATGGTTTGTACATAAAACTCAGCCATGTCTTCTACCTTAGTGAAGACTTTTTCTCCTTGATTAAAGCCTTGTGCTTGTATGCCATAAAAGGGTTGATTGTTACCTAAAGCATGGGATAATTCTTGATAACACAGTACATGACCACCTGCAGCATGTACGCAGAAAAACGGTTGTTTATTACCTTGTGTTTGAATTGGTACTAAACTTGAAGTTTTCTGTTGTTTTTCCTCTCCGATTAAAGAAGCTAAGTCTTCTATAGTACGATTGGTTAAAAGTGTTGATAAAGGTAATTGTTTGTCAAAGCTTCGCTGAATTTTCGCCATCAAACTAATTGCTAAGAGAGAATGTCCCCCCAATTCAAAGAAATTATCTTTAACTCCAACTGGGTTAATACCAAGAATTTCTGACCAAATTTCCGCTAATTGCTCTTCGATGCGATCGCGTGGTGCAACAAAATTATCGCTAGTCGTAAAACTAGAAATATCTGGTGCTGGTAGAGCGCGACGGTTAACCTTTCCATTTGGTGTTAATGGCAGTTGCGACAAAATCACAAAGGCTGAAGGTATCATATACTCTGCCAATTTTTGCTTGAGATGTTGTTTAAGTTGCGGTATAATACTTCGTGCTATTTGAGAGTTAAGAGGATTATTTCCATACTCCTGCAGGTTACTTATCTTAACAGATTTCTGAGTAAATGGTGTTAAAACGATTCGGGGTTTTGCGACTGTTGGTTTAACAAATACCGCATCTAATCGATCGTTACTTTCGTTGAGACTCCAACATAACTCCAGTTGATATCCCAGCTCACCACCCAGTTGATGTAGGGTTTCTGGATTGATGGCATCGGTTTGATTTTGATGCAACTGCTGCCGCAACTGCTCCACATTTTCAATATCAGGTTTTTCTAGAAGTCTAACAATATCAGTATCAGTAGCTAATCTAGCATTGTGTAAGTTACTAAAACAGACAGAATTTGGTTGTTCTTTGTGCAAATACTGGCGGATGTCTTCATAATTCATTGAGAAGCCATTCACCACTGATTCTGGGATTATTGATTCTGTTGTCGCGTCAATGTGTAGCAGTACGTGATAGCGAAATTTGTTAAGTTCGTTGTGCTCGGAGCCCCTTTGTAAACGGATTTGAACGTGACTTATCTGGGGATATGTTTCTTTCAAAGCAACGAAGAATTCCGGTGCTATTAACAACTCTTTTTCTTTGAGGATTTGCATCTCAATGCGTTGGCGCAGTTGTTCGGTTGATAGGGATGGCTCAGCAAGGTACTCTTGTATAGAAGTGTGAAATGTCCGCATCAATGCCTTGGAGCGGATATCTCCCAAGAAAATCATCCCCCCCGGTTTGACAGCGCGAATACTACCACAGATGACTTGCTGCAAATATTCTATGCTGGGGAAATACTGGACGATCGAGTTGAGAATCAACACGTCGAAAGTATTTTCAGGGATTCGATCGAATTCATCCGCTGGTTTCTGTGCTAGGGTAACATGCTCGTACTTTTCTGGTGAAGCTGCTATTTGTTCGCGGATGTAGTCGAGTGAAGCTTTAGAGATGTCTGTACCGTAATAAGTTTTGGTGCGAGCAGCGATGGGAAACAATAGCATACCCGTACCACAGCCAATTTCCCAAACCTGTTGAGGCTGATTTGCTAATATTTGCTCAATGATGTCATCTGCCCAAAGACGCATTTGTGTTTGTGCTATGGGTTGATTGTTGTAGCTGCTATACCAAACTCCCGTATTAAATAGGCGATCGCTAAGTTCATTGTCTTGAGACTCGATTTTTTGATCGAAAATATCTTGCCAACTATTGACTTGATTGTTGAATAAGTCTTGGTTGTCGCTACCTTTTTCGGGCACTACATAAGCGACTAAGCGTTTCTCACCACCCCTGGCGGCTGTTGCGATCGTCACTGCTTCTTTGATATAGGGGTGTTGAGTGAGGGTGGCTTCAATTTCTCCAGTTTCAATGCGGAAACCCCGAATTTTCACCTGATTATCGGCACGAGCTAAATATTCAATGTTGCCATCAGATAAATATCTGCCTAAATCCCCAGTTTTATACAGTTTTGAATCATCACCATCAAAAGGATTGGGAATAAATTTTTCGGCAGTTAACTCAGGGCGATTGAGATAACCCTTGGCAACTCCAACACCACCAATATAAATCTCACCCCTCACACCCACAGCCACAGGTTGCAAATAGGAGTCTAGGATATAAATTTGAGTATTAGCAATGGGTTTACCAATAGACTTTGGCAATAATGTGTCGTTGACAAGCCCAGAAGCACTAACATTACTATCTCCGGAGGGCGTAACATTATACACGCTAGACCAAATAGTAGTTTCAGTTGGGCCATACATATTCCAGAGAATAACGCCTAATTCTAAAAGTTGATTTGCGAGGGCAGCGGGTAAAGCTTCACCACCACAAAGAACTTTCATTTTCGGCGAGGGATGAGAATTATCTTTCCAACCCGCAGTCAGTAATATCTGCCAGGTTGCAGGAGTGGCTTGCATTACTGTTGCGTCTGAATTCTTTAAGGCTGACAATAACTGCCAAGCGTCAGAGGCAACTTCACGACTGACAATCGCAACTTTTGCCCCTACTATCAGGGGGAGGTAAAGTTCTAATGCTGCAATATCAAAACAGATGGTTGTAACTGCTAGTAATGTATCTTCGTTGGTGATTCCGGGTGCCTGACTCATAGACTTTAAGAAGTTAGTCAGGGAACGGTGGTAAATTTGTACGCCTTTGGGTTTGCCAGTGGAACCAGATGTATAGATAATGTAGGCTAAGTTATCTGGCGTTACCATAGAATCAATATTATTACGATCTTCTTGAGAAATTTCTCCCCAGTCTGTATCTAGGCAAATTATTTTTTGTTTGGGCAATGAAGAATCAAGTTCTAGTCGTGAGACTAATTTATTTTGAGTTAATAAAACTGATACCTCAGAGTCTGCCAACATATAATCTATTCGCTCTGAGGGATATCCTGGATCTATAGGAACATAAGCACCACCAGCTTTTTGAATTCCTAATAATCCAATCATCATTTCTAAGGATCTTTCGACACAAATTCCTACTTTTGTTTCTGCTTTTACTCCTAATTTTTGCAGATAATGTGCTAATTTATTTGCTCGACTATTTAACTGCCGATAAGTTAATTCTTGTTCCTCAAATACTACTGCTACTGTTTCTGGTGTTTTCTCTACTTGTGCTTCAAATAATTGATGCAAACAGTGAGATAAATCGTAATCTTGCCTTGTATCGTTCCATTTCACCAATATTTGGTGCTTTTCCTCTTCACCCAGCATCGGTAATTTACCCACTGTTGTCTGAGGATTTTCTACAATTGCTGCGAGTAAATTTTGATAATGTTCGGCGATTTGAGTAACTGTTGCAGCTTCTAAAACATCACTGTTGTATTTGAAGCGAGCAAATAGAGATTCTTCTAACTGTGTTACTTCTAAACTGAGGTCAAAATCTACTTTTTGTTGTGGAAGTTGATAATATTCTAAATCTAATTCTGTTGCTTCTAATTGTTTTTCCTGCTTTGAATAACTAAAAGCTGCTTGACAAATAGGAGGATGACTCAAGTCAGATGATTTAATTTGTTTGACAAGTAAAGAAAAGGGATAATCTTTATAGTTATCTATTTCAAATAATGTTTTACTAACTTTGCTCAAAAATTCTGTAAATTTGAGATTTCCACAAATTGAATCTCTAACAACAGTAACATTAGTCAGATTACCAATAACTCCTTTAAATAATGGTTTGTTTTCTCGGTTCAGCAATAAACCGACAAGAATATCTTCTTCTCCCGTATAGCGGTAAAGCAATACTTTAAATACTGCTAAAAGTATCTCTTCAACTGTTACTCCTTGCGTTAAAGCAAGTTGTTTAATTTGTTGACTTAATTGCGGTTTTATGCAGAACTCTATCGAAGCGCCGTTGTAAGTTCTAATAGTTGGACGAGGAGAATTCGTTGGTAATTCTAAGACGGGTAATTCCGAGTTTAACAACTGCAGCCAATAATTAAGTGCTTGTTTTCCTGACTCACTATTGATAAAGCTTAATTCTGCTTGAATATAATCTGTATAAGATATATTTAATGATGATAGATTTGGGAGATTACCTCCAGTAGAACTCCGCTTAACGGCATTAATTGTTGATTCATAGATATTGACAAAATCTTCTACTAATATTAATAACGACTCCCAATCTCCAGCAATTTGGTGGATAGTCAACAAAAAAATATGTTCTGTTACCGAACGACTAAATAAACAAGCACGAAATACCCCACCGCTTTCTAAATTAAAGGGATGTTTTTCCCAATGTAATAATTGCCGTTCTAATCTTTCATCACTCCAGGATGAAGCATCTATATTTTCAAAATTTATCTTAAGTGTGTCTCGAATTTCTTGAATTATTTTTTCATCTTGTTCATAATAGATACTGCGAAGAATCGAGTGACGTTGTGTTAATGCTTGTAGTGTATTTTTGACAATTTGAATATTTAGGGATGATTTTATCAGTATCGAAACAGATACTTTATCTGTTAAACCTGTCGGATTTAATTTATACAGTAACCAATTTACATACTGTATATAAGAGTTAGAAAATTCTTCTATAGCTATATCTTGACTCATATTCATTGAGTTAGAAAAGTTAACTTTTGATGTAATTTACTTTAAGTAATTTTATAGTAAGCCCATTATACATATATATTGCCAAAAACTGTGAGTGTTTTTTAAATGGTAATTTTATTTTGAAACTGCTGTAAGCTATAGCATAATTCTCAACAAAAGAGAATATATTATTTATGGCAATTTAAATACAATTGCCATCAAGTTTAAAATTCACGTGTAAAAGAGCGGGGTTAAACAGTATTTTCGCCACCAGCATATGAATGTTAAAAAGAATTTATGGATACGGAAGACTCGGTAAAAAATCGATTAGATTAAGATATTTTCACGCTCATCGACCGGAATATTTTGATACGTGTATCTCCTACTGTCAGATAATAAGCATACTTCATCTGACCAAAAAAAATCGGATACAAGCCCCCGGATTTATCCGTGGAGAAAAAACACTTCTGTCATTGTTCCAAGCCCCTCGATTTATCGATGGGGTAATAATTCTAAATTCTTCATTCTAAATTCTAAATTCATCTTGACGCTGATACATTTGGAGGAACAGAGATGTCCGTAATCCAATAATTTTCAAGTATTTTACTGTACTGTACTTGATTTATTTACCGAAGCCCTTCGGGCTTAAGTAAGAAGTAAAAAGTAAGAAGTAAAAAGTAAGAAGAATAAGCCCGAAACATGGTATAAAGCCTCGTCTTTTAAAGACGAATAAAAACTAAATTATCATTATTTGAATCCTCGTCC